>NZ_JAVHZE010000116.1:0-521 GCF_040981185.1 Kocuria sabuli | reverse complement strand
TGGTTTTGGGGGTAACTCTGTTGTCAATGATTTCGCTCTGTTCCAGCCCATGGATTATCCTATTGCGCAATCCGGTGCGCTTGGGATAACCTGACACCCGCACTGGCATTTGCATCCGTCAACCACAATAGCCTTGCCGTCAGAGGACCATTCCAGAGAGCCTTCCACTATAGGATTGGGACCATGGAATGGTATTGGACAACTAATCATGTCGCCAATCAGAGCAACTTTTTTGCCGTTAACAATCATGGTTGATGATGCTGAAATAACTTTTCCGCCATGTGTAGTTTTATCACCGAGCAAAACAAAACCTTTAGACATACAAAATACCTTTGTATTTAAGTAAGTATTTATGAAATAAAATTTATTTTTCGAAATCTCAGTCTCACATTATAAGACCAATGAATAATGAGATGATAAAGTGAATAAAAACTCACCATTTCCCGTAAGGATATTTTTTTCCTTTAATGAATTCCGGTATTTCTCCATAGTAAATGTAACCATCGGGATGTCTTGTTATA
>NZ_JAVHZE010000115.1:0-522 GCF_040981185.1 Kocuria sabuli | reverse complement strand
TTCGTTTGATTGGTGTCGGCGATGGGCTGCCAACCTTTAAAGCGAGGGCGTACTTATATTTTTGCCGCTGCCTCTCAGTGCGGCTGCCGGGGGCTTCCCGATCGATATTCGGCACTTAAGCCGTTAAATTTTTTATTTCTTCGCCAGTTCCTGGTTAATCATCCAGAGCTCCCGGCGTTCTTCGCTGCTCAGGCCATGGGTGCGCTCGCGAGCTATCAACTCTTCCTGGCGCAACTCAAGCATCGAATCAAACATATGGTTGAGCGAGTCGGTGAACGTTTTTTCTGCGATATCCTTATCTGCTATATCGTCCCACATCGACAGTTTTTCAAGGGTAGCGGCCTCTTTTGTGCCGCGATAATGCTCTAAAAGTTGTCCGGTGGTCAGACCTGGCTGAGACAAACAAGTGTTGACCAATTCTGAAAATAAGCCAAGCCCGGGCAATTTTTCGTGGTTCAAACCCGCCAGCGACGGCACTTGCGGAGCAAGTTCGGGGTTTTGCACCAGCAACCCTATCAGTAT
>NZ_JAVHZE010000114.1:0-526 GCF_040981185.1 Kocuria sabuli | reverse complement strand
AATACCCATTCATTGATAATGGTTATCAGCGATCAATTAACCGTGATTGATCGCTGATAACGATCAATAACCATTCCCGCACACCACAACCGGTCGCTGTACGTTGTGCTGTCACTCCCCCAACGGCCTTTCGTTTCTCACACCTCACACACAACAGAAAATAGTTGCACCCCTTAACCACGGAGTTAAACGGATGAGCGACTATCATCACGGCGTCGAGGTCATCGAGATTAACGATGGCACGCGCACCATTTCCACCGTTTCGACGGCCATCATCGGCATGGTCTGCACCGCCAGCGATGCTGACGATTCAACATTCCCGCTAAATGAGCCGGTGCTGATTACCAGCGTGCAGAACGCTATCGGTAAAGCCGGTAAGCTCGGCACCCTGTCAAAATCCCTGCAAGCCATTGCCGACCAGTGCAAGCCGGTCGTTGTGGTTGTGCGCGTTGCCGAAGGTATTGAAGACCCGGACGACCCGGAAGCAGCGCAGAAAGAGACCATTTCCAACATCATCGGCACGACC
>NZ_JAVHZE010000113.1:0-526 GCF_040981185.1 Kocuria sabuli | reverse complement strand
AGATAGGGTAAGGAAGTATCATTATTAATTACAGAAATAGTGGTATCTGTTTTATTGCTGGGGAAAATAACCCGCGTACCACCGATAATAATCCCACCCCAGGAGGGAGAGGCACACACGACTAAAAAGAGAATAATAAAAATGTCGATAAAACGCCTGCGCATATCATATCCTGTGACAGGCCTGCGAGGTTTCGCTGTCCATTAGACGTAAAGAAACCTGCCTTGCCAGGCCTGATTATATTTCGGAAAGCTAGAGGTTAATTACTGTAAGTGATAGTAAATTCAGAATCCGCATTTGCCACACCAGGCGTTACGGTTGCGGAGGTAGCAATATAGCGAGCCATGAACGGCAGTGTCGCCTTGCCATCAGCGTCGATATCTGCACTGACTGACTGGTTGTAGAGCTTCAGCAAGGTGTTGTCAGCACGGTTGTA
Source organism: Kocuria sabuli (assembly GCF_040981185.1). Lineage (NCBI taxonomy): Bacteria > Bacillati > Actinomycetota > Actinomycetes > Micrococcales > Micrococcaceae > Kocuria > Kocuria sabuli. The sequence goes on along the minus strand of NZ_JAVHZE010000113.1, from coordinate 90 downwards.
GATGGCAACGGCAACCCCTGTAGCTCCACCAGCGTTCAGTTTAAGGTAACCGTCTCCATCTTCTGTACCATCAAAGCGAGCGGTGGCTTT
>NZ_JAVHZE010000112.1:0-531 GCF_040981185.1 Kocuria sabuli | reverse complement strand
TAAAATAGTATTTTCTTTGCCATCTTTGTCTGTGATGATTTGCTTTTTAATTAGTGAGCCTAAATTATATCTCCATAAATTTATATTTACATAGGTTAATAAAATGAAATTTAAAGTAATACAAAAAGGGTACCACATCCCAACTGGTACAAGCAATACAATTTATTTACGAATTGATAATTGGGATGATTTCTCCTTTCGTACAACATTCCATGTGATAGTTACAGATAATGACGGAAGTTCTTATGATCTTGGCAATGTAAAAATAGGATATAAAGATCAAACTATTGAAAAAGATACGCATCAAACATTACTCCCTGAATTTAATTCCTTTGATAGCGGTTATTTTTCTTTAGGGACTAGTCTGGACTATTATAATAATTTGATGTCTTTGCCTAGCGAAAAACTCAGGGAAAAAATTTTAGAAAAACTTAATGATGTTGTTTTTTCTTCTGAGAAGTTAAGTATTGCAATGAACGAACCTGTCTTCAAAAAATCTTTATTAAGAGATATTAGGTAATGACTCCAACT
>NZ_JAVHZE010000111.1:0-532 GCF_040981185.1 Kocuria sabuli | reverse complement strand
GAAGAATGAGCGTACGAGCTGGTAAACACCCTGGCCGATGCCGGTCGCATCGATGCCGATATAGTCGACCGTGTATTTCTCAGTCAGCGCACGGATGGCCTCGGCCTGCGCGGCAAAATCCATGCCTTTCCACTGGTGACGCTCAAGGATGCGGAACTTGCCACCGGCAACCAGCGGCGGAGCCAGCACCGCACAGCCTGCGCTGTCGCCGGTATGTGACGGGTCGTAGCCAATCCAGACCGGACGCCAGTTAAACGGACGGTCAGCGAATGGCTCGAAGTCCTCCCATTCTTCCATCGCATCGACCATGCAACGCTGGAGCTCCTCGAACGGGAATACCGACGCTTTATCGTCGACGAACTCGCACATAAACAGGTTACGGAAGTCATCCGCGCTGTTTTCCTGTCTGAGCTGGTCGAGGTTAAACAGGGTACAGCCCCCGGCGAGCGCGTCCTCAATGGTGACAATCTGCCGCCACTGGCCGTCCCCGCATAACATGCCCCCGGCAAGCGCCTGATGACTGATATCGATG
>NZ_JAVHZE010000110.1:0-532 GCF_040981185.1 Kocuria sabuli | reverse complement strand
TCTCACGACCGGGGCGCTGGAATACAAATACACTGAAAACGGTAACGAGCGCGTCATTCCCGTCAAAAACATCATGCACATTCGCGGGTTCGGTCTTGACGGTGTTTGCGGCATGATGCCGATGAAAACAGGCCGGGATGTGATCGGTTCTGCAATGGCGGTTGAAGAGTCCGCGGCGAAGATATTCGAACAGGGCCTGCAAAGTTCAGGGTTTCTCTCTTCTGATAAAGCTCTGGATGATACTCAACGTGAAAAACTTCGCGGTTACATGGCGGCGTTTACAGGCTCAAAAAACGCCGGGAAAATCATGGTGCTTGAGGGAGGCTTGACGTACCAGGGCGTAACCATGAACCCGGAAGATGCTCAGATGCTCGAAAGCCGCGCCTTTAGCATTGAGGAGATCTGCCGCTGGTTTCGCGTTCCGCCTTTCATGGTCGGTCACACCACGAAGCAAAGTAGCTGGGCATCCAGTCTGGAGGGCATGAACCTCCAGTTCCTGACGCACACCCTGCGCCCCCTGCTGGTGAACATA
>NZ_JAVHZE010000011.1:0-126758 GCF_040981185.1 Kocuria sabuli | reverse complement strand
ATCCCATCAACCAAACAAAACATTTGGTATCAACAAACATGGCACACTATTGAGTTCTCAAACAACAGACCGATCAGCGTGTCCTGCTGGACACCTTGCTTTCGGATTGCTCTGCAACCTTAGCCCTCCCGGCCGACCCGGTCAACATCAGGTGAACTCTTGGTTACCCGATCGTGACTGGAGTCGCCGTCCGGCGAAGCTCGCGAGTCGCCACCCTAGCACGTTCCCGACACCGTGCAACGCGGTGGCTGCTCGGTCCGGACCGGTCGGGGTGGGACGCCGTCCCGTGGTTCTCCCGGAGGAGTTCCTCGCCGCGACGACTCGGAAGAAGTTACTCCCTTTGCCCGGCTCTCGCAACCCGGCGGATCCCGGGGCTGCGGTCCGTGCCGGAGACGGCGGAGGGGCCCGGGTCCGAAGACCCGGGCCCCTCCTCGTGCACCGGCTCAGTCCGCGCGGGACGACCGGGGCGGGATCACTGCTCGGCCGGCTTGAGGTACAGCACCGCCAGCGGCGGCACGGTCAGCACGGCGGACGCCGGGTTCCCGTTGTGCGCGCCCTCGGTGGCGCGCACCTTGCCGAGGTTGCCCACCCCGGAGCCGCCGAAGTGCTCCGAGTCCGTGTTCAGGATCTCGGTCCAGTCGCCGGCCCACGGCAGACCCAGCCGGAAGTTCTCGTGCGGGTTGCCGGCGAAGTTCGCGATGCACACCAGCGGGTTGCCCTGCTCGTCCCAGCGGGTGAAGGACAGGGTGTTCAGGCCGGCGTCGGCGGCGTCGATCCACTCGAAGCCCGCCGGGTTGTTGTCCCGCTCGTAGAGCGCCGGGGTCTCCCGGTACACCGTGTTGAGGGTGCGCACGAGCTCCTGGACGCCCTTGTGCTGCGGGGTCTCCGAGAGCCACCAGTCCAGTCCGTGCTCCTCGGACCACTCGGACTCCTGGGCGTACTCGGTGCCCATGAAGATCAGCTGCTTGCCGGGGTGCGCCCACATGAAGGCGAGGTAGGCCCGGACGTTGGCCAGCTGCTGCCAGCGGTCCCCGGGCATCTTGCGCAGCAGGGAGCCCTTGCCGTAGACGACCTCGTCGTGGGAGATCGGCAGCAGGAAGTTCTCCGAGAAGGCGTAGACCAGCGAGAACGTCAGCTTGTTGTGGTGGTAGTACCGGTTGACCGGGTCCTCGGCCATGTACTCGAGGCTGTCGTTCATCCAGCCCATGTTCCACTTCAGCCCGAAGCCCAGCCCGTCGGCGTCGGTTGGGCGGGTCACGCCCGGGTAGGAGGTCGACTCCTCGGCGATCATCACGATCCCCGGGGTGCGCCGGTACGCGGTGGCGTTGGCCTCCTTGAGGAACGCGATCGCCTCGAGGTTCTCGCGGCCGCCGTAGGCGTTCGGCTCCCACTCCCCCTCGTTGCGCGAGTAGTCCAGGTAGAGCATGGAGGCGACGGCGTCCACGCGCAGGCCGTCGATGTGGAACTCCTCCAGCCAGTAGGTGGCGTTGGCCACCAGGAAGTTGCGGACCTCGTTGCGGCCGTAGTCGGGGATCAGCGTCCCCCAGTCCTTGTGCTCACCCCGGCGCGGGTCGGCGTGCTCGTACAGGGGCTCGCCGTCGAACCGGGCCAGGGCCCACTCGTCCTTGGGGAAGTGGCCCGGGACCCAGTCCACGATCACGCCGATGCCCGCCTGGTGCAGCTGGTCCACGAGGTAGCGGAACTCGTCCGGGCTGCCGAACCGGGAGGACGGCGCGTAGTAGGACGTCACCTGGTAGCCCCAGGACCCGCCGAAGGGGTGCTCGGCGACGGGCATGAACTCCACGTGCGTGAAGCCCTGCCAGCTGAGGTACTCGACGAGCTCCTTGGCGAGGTCCTTGTATCCGAGGCCCATCCGCCACGAGCCGATGTGCAGCTCGTAGACGCTCATGGGGGAGTTGTGCGGATCGATGGCCGCCCGGCGGGCCAGCCACGCGTCGTCCTGGAACTCGTAGGTGGACTCGAAGACGCGCGAGGCCGTGGACGGGGGCACCTCGGTGCCGAAGGCCATGGGGTCGGCCTTCTCCCGCCAGCCGCCGTCCCGGCCCAGGATGCGGAACTTGTAGGTCGCGCCGGACCCCAGGCCCGGGACGAAGATCTCCCACACGCCCGAGGAGCCGAGGGAGCGCATCGCGTGCTCGCTGCCGTCCCAGCCGTTGAAGTCGCCGATGACGCGCACGGCCTGGGCGTTGGGGGCCCACACGGCGAAGCTCACGCCGGTGATCTCGCCCAGGGCGGAGGGGTAGCGGCGCACGTGGGCGCCGAGGACGGTCCACAGGGTCTCGTGCCGCCCCTCCCCGATCAGGTGCAGGTCGAGCTCGCCGAGCGTGGGGCCGAAGCGGTACGGGTCGTCCATCCGCTGCGGCTCGAGGTCGCGGTAGGTGACGTCCACGCGGTAGTCGGGGATCCGCCCTGGCTCGTGGGCGGGAACCACGCCGGTGAAGATGCCGCCCCACTCGTGCTCGAGCTCGAACGTGCCGTCCTGCGTGACGACGGCCACCGCGGTCGCGAACCGGCGCAGCGTGCGCACGGTGACGCTGCCGTCCGGGCCGAGGTGGGCGCCCAGGACCCCGTGCGGGTCGTGGTGGCGGCCCTCGGAGACGGCTGCGAGCACGTGCTCCGGCACGGCGACGGGTCCTGCCGGGGCCACGTCGTGGCCTGAGGTCCCGGCCTGGACGGGGCCGGATCGGTCCTGCGGGGTGCTGGCGGTCACTTCGTCCTCGATTTCCGTTCCCGGTTCCGCCGGGGCGTGCCGTGCGGAGCGGGACCTGTCGTCGTCGTGGTCGGCGCCGGACACGGGGTCCGCACCGGCGGGTTCAGGGTTCACGCTACGCGACCCGAGGCCGTCGAGTGAACGGCGCACCGCCGCGGCCGGCACGTCCACCCAGTCGGGTCGGTTGCGCTGCTCGTAGACGACCTCGTAGAGGGCCTTGTCGAGCCACAGCGCCAGGAACAGCGGCGAGTCGCGCTCGACGGCGTGCCCGCTGCCCTGCTCGTAGCCGGCGAGGAAGGCCTCGCCGGTCCTCCGCCCCCAGCCCTCGGCGTCCTGCGCGCCGGCGCGCGCCCCGAACGCCGCGGCGTAGTCGAAGGAGCGCAGCATGCCGACGACGTCGCGCATGGCGACGTCCGCGCGGGTGCGCTCCTCGATCGGGCGCAGGGGCTCGCCCTCGAAGTCCAGGACCTTGAATCGGCCCTCCCCGGTCTGGAGGACCTGGCCCAGGTGGTAGTCGCCGTGGATGCGCTGCAGCGCAGGAAGCTCCGTCACGCCGTCGAGCGAGTCCAGCAGCGCGTCGAGGGCGGCGTCGTACTCCGCGAACAGGGAGCCGGACTGGTTCCGGGCCCACCGGATCCGGCCGGCGAGATCCTCCAGCAGGCGGGCGCGGGCGGCGTCGTCGGGGGCGCCCGAGCCGAAGGCGCGGGCCAGGTCGCGGTGCACGCGGGCCGTCGTGCGGCCCAGCTCCGCGGCCTCGTCGGTGAAGTCCGCGCCCTGCTCGGCGGCCTGCACGGCCCGGCCCCACGCGTCGGCGGAACCGGCGAGGAACTCGGTGGCCACGGCCAGCTGCCCCTCCGCGGCGGCGAGGCCGGCACGCCAGCGGGCGCCGAGCCAGCCGAAGGTGGCCGGCACCGCGGGGCAGCCGAGGCCCGTGAGCTCGCGGCCCACCTCCACGTCCGGGTTGGTGCCCTCCCCCACCACGCGGAAGAACTTCACGATGACGGGATCGGCGTCCGCCCGGCCCGCGGGCGGGGTGAGGATCACCGAGGAGTTCGACTGCTCGCTGGAGATCACCCGGACCTGCTCGCGGGACTCCACGGCGTAGGGCACGCGCAGCGCGTCCCCGTGACCACCGGTCACGGAGAGCCCGAGCGGACCGCTTCCGGCCGTCTCCTCCTCCTGCATGAGGGAGAGCGCGGCGCCCACGAAGACCGGGTCACCGACGCCGTCGTAGACCCAGGACGCGGCCACCGCGCCGTCCGCACCGGGGACGGGCAGACCCGTCCGGTCGGCCACCGCACGCCCGGCCCGGGCCGCCCGGTCCTTGAGGAAGCGCGCCGCCCGGCGCGGACCGGCGTCCTGCTCCGGGCCCGGCGCGGCCGCCGGCTCGGCACCGCTGTCCTCCGCCGCCGCCGGTTCCCCGACGAGGAAGCGCTCGGCGCCCTCGAGGGGCTCGGCGCGGAAGGTCAGCGGCACCTGGAGCAGCTCGGCGCGGCCCTCCTCGGAGGCCTCCACGAGCAGCACCCGTGCGGTGGCGCCCTCCCGCTCCGGCAGCTCGAGCTGGGCGACGACGCGCAGGTCCGCGCCCGCGCCGCCGTCCGCGAAGGGGAACCACCGCTGCTTCGGCAGCCATCGCCGCAGGAGGTCGAGGAGCTCGTCGGGGTGCTGGTCGGTCATGGGTCGGTCCTTCCGGGGCGGGCGGGTGGTGGCCGGACGCGCGGACGCGCTCAGGACGTCTTGGCGGGAGTGATGATCGGCATGGCCGTGGTGTGCGGGTGCGTGCCGTCGTCGCGACGGGCCGCCCGCAGGCGCAGCCAGAAGAAGTCCTGGCTGCCCAGCGTGATGCGGTACTCCCCCGCCTCGTCCACCTCGCCGAACAGGTCGCCGCCGAAGAGCTCGCGCAGCCCGCGGCCCGCGAACTGGGGCAGCCGGATCCGGGCGCACGCGGGGGTGTGGGCGAGGTTGAACAGGCACAGCACCGTCTCGCCGCGGTCGTCGTCCGTCTCCGCGTCGGGGAGCACCCGCAGGAACGCGAGCACGGAGTCGTGGTCGGTCTCCACGTTGACGTAGGTCCCCAGGCCGAAGGCGGGGTGCGCCTTGCGCACCGCGAGCATCTGCCGCATCCAGTGCAGCAGGGAGGACGACGACGCCAGCTGCGCCTCCACGTTGACCTGGTTGTAGTGGTAGACGAGCGACTGGACCACGGGCAGGTAGAGCTTGCCCGGGTCGGCCTTCGAGAACCCGGCGTTGCGGTCGGGGGTCCACTGCATCGGGGTGCGCGAGGCATCGCGGTCGTCGAGCCAGATGTTGTCCCCCATGCCGATCTCGTCGCCGTAGTAGAGGAACGGGCTGCCGGGCAGGGACAGCAGCAGCGCGTGGATGAGCTCGATCTCCGCCCGGGAGTTGTCCAGCAGCGGGGCCAGCCGCCGGCGGATGCCCACGTTGGCGCGCATCCGGGAGTCCGGGGCGTACCAGCCGAGCATCGCCTGGCGCTCCTCGGTGGTGACCATCTCGAGGGTCAGTTCGTCGTGGTTGCGCAGGAACGTGCCCCACTGGGTCCCGCGCGGGATGTCGGGCGTCTCGTGCATGGTGTCCACGATCGGGGCGGCCTTCTGGTCCCGCAGGGCGTAGAAGATCCGCGGCATGATCGGGAAGTGGAAGCACATGTGGCACTCGGGGGACTCCTCGGTGCCGAAGTACTCGACCACCTCGTGCGGCATCTGGTTCGCCTCGGCGATCACGACGCGGCCCGGGTACTCCTGGTCGATCATGGCGCGCAGCCCCACCAGGAAGTCGTGCGTGCCGGGGAGGTTCTCGCAGTTGGTCCCCTCCTCCTCGATCAGGTAGGGGATCGCGTCGGCGCGGAAGCCGTCGATGCCCATGTCGAGCCAGAACTTCACGACGTCGTGCACGGCCTCGACCACGGCCGGGTTCTCGAAGTTGAGGTCGGGCTGGTGGGAGAAGAAGCGGTGCCAGAAGAACTGGCGGCGGATCGGGTCGAACGTCCAGTTCGACTCCTCGGTGTCCACGAAGATGATGCGGGCGTCCTGGTACAGCTCGTCCGTGTCGGACCAGACGTAGAAGTCGCCGTAGGGTCCCTCCGGGTCCTCGCGGGAGGCCTGGAACCACGGGTGCTGGTCGCTGGTGTGGTTGAGCGGGAGGTCGATGATCACGCGCAGGCCACGGGCGTGCGCCTCGGCCACGAGCCGCTTGAAGTCGCTGATCGTGCCGAACTCGTCCAGGACGGAGTAGTAGTCGGAGATGTCGTAGCCGCCGTCGCGCAGCGGGGACTGGAAGAAGGGCGGGAGCCACAGGCAGTCGATGCCCAGCCACTGCAGGTAGTCGAGCTTGTCGATCAGGCCGGAGAAGTCGCCGGAGCCGTCACCGTTGGCGTCGGAGAACGCCCGGACGAGCACCTCGTAGAACACCGCTTTGCGGAACCAGTCGGGGTCGTGGGAGATGCCGGGGGCGTTGAGCGAGAACGGCGAGATGCTCATGCGGGGGTGCCGCCTTTCGGACAGGTGGGTCGGAGGCCATCAGTGCGGGAAGGGGGCTCTCCCGGGCGGTGCGCCCGGGAGAGCCCCGACAGGGTCCGGAGGAGGAACCCCTACTTGACGTTGCGCCGGACGTGCAGGACGTGGGCGGGCTCGCGGTGCGGGTCGAGGCGCACGTAGTTGTGCGTGCCCCACTTCCAGGAGTCGCCGCTGAGCAGGTCCTCCACCCAGAAGCTGCCGTCCTCGTTGAAGTCCGCGTCGTCCAGGTTCAGCGACTCGAGGTCCAGCCACACGGTGCCCTCGCGGACCGCGTGCGGGTCCACGTTGACGACCACGATGACCGTGTCCTTCTCGCTGGAGTCCCCGTTCCGCACGGTCTTGGTCTTCGAGTACGCGACCAGGGCGTCGTCGGTCGTGGACTGCACCGTCAGGTTCTGCAGGTCGCCCAGCGACGCGTGCCGGCGGCGGATCTCGTTGAGCCGCGTGAGGTACGGCGCCAGGGACTCGCCGCGCTCCTCGGCGCCGGCGAAGTCCCGGGGACGGAACTGGTACTTCTCGTTGTCCACGTACTCCTCGGCCCCCTGCCGGGCCACGTGCTCGAAGAGCTCGTAGCCCGCGTAGACGCCCCACAGCGGGGAGCCCGTGGCGGCCAGCACGGCGCGGACCCGGAACGCCGCGGGACCACCGAACTGCAGGTACTCCGTCAGGATGTCCGGGGTGTTGACGAAGAAGTTCGGCCGGTACACCGCCGAGGTCTCGTGACTGACCTCGTGGAGGTACTCCTCGATCTCCTTCTTGGTGTTGCGCCAGGTGAAGTAGGAGTAGGACTGCTGGAAGCCCACCCGGGCGAGGGACTGCATCATGGCGGGACGGGTGAACGCCTCGGCCAGGAACACTACCTCGGGGTGCTGGGCGTTGACGGTGCCGATCAGCCACTCCCAGAACCACAGGGGCTTGGTGTGCGGGTTGTCCACCCGGAAGATCTTGACGCCGTGGGAGATCCACAGCTCCACGATCCGCAGCACCTCGAGGGAGAGCCCCTCGGGGTCGTTGTCGAAGTTGATCGGGTAGATGTCCTGGTACTTCTTCGGCGGGTTCTCCGCGTAGGCGATCGAGCCGTCGGCGCGGGTCGTGAACCACTCCGGGTGGGCCGTGACCCACGGGTGGTCCGGCGACGCCTGGAGGGCCAGGTCCAGGGCCACCTCCAGGCCGAGGTCCCCGGCCCGGGCGACGAAGCCGTCGAAGTCCTCGAACGTGCCGAGGTCCGGGTGGATGGCGTCGTGCCCGCCCTCGGGGGCGCCGATGGCCCACGGGGACCCGGGGTCCTGGGGACCGGCCTCGAGCGTGTTGTTCGGGCCCTTGCGGTGGGCCCGGCCGATCGGGTGGATCGGGGGCAGGTAGATGACGTCGAAGCCCATGCCGGCCACGGCCTCGAGGCGCTCGGCCGCGGTCCGGAAGGTGCCGGACGTCCACGTGCCGGACTCGGCGTCGAGGACCGCGCCCTCGGAGCGCGGGAAGAACTCGTACCAGGACCCGCGCCCGGCGGCGGTGCGCTCGACCTTCAGCGGGTAGCGGCGGCTCTCGGTGACCAGGTCGCGCACCGGGCGCTCGGCGACCGCGGCCAGGACCTCGGCCGAGGTGCCCGCCGCGAGCCGCTGCTCCACGGGCAGGTCCTTGTTGCCGAGGGCGCGGGAGGCGGAGCGGAACAGCTCGACGTCGGAGTCCGGGCGACCGGTCTCCGCGGCGGCGCGGTCGAAGAGCAGGACGCCCTCGGCCATCATCAGCTCGACGTCCTGGCCCACGCCCACCTTGATCTCGGCGGCGTGCCGCCAGGTCTCGTAGAGGTCGCCCCAGCCCTCGACGGCGAAGGACCACGCGCCCTCGGAGGCCGGCGTCAGCCACGCCTCGTAGCGGTCCGTGCCGGGGGTGGTCAGGCGCATGGGCACCCGCTCGGTCTCGGTGCCCTGCGGGTCGAGGAGCACCGCGGTGACGCCGAGCGCGTCGTGGCCCTCGCGGAACACGGTGGCGCCCACGCGGATCGACTCGCCCGGCAGGGCCTTGGCCGGGAAGCGGCCGTCCTCCACCACGGGGCTCACGCCGACGACCGGGATCCGGCCGTAGACCAGGTCCTCGCGGGAGAACGCCGAACCGGCGGCCTTCTTGCGCGGGGTCGAGGCCTTGCGGGGGGTCGTGGCCTTCTTCGTCGTCGACGTCCGTGCGGCGGGCGTCTTCGCGGTCGTGCTCTTCGCCGTGGACGTCTTCGCCGCCGATGTCCTGCGCGCACGGGTCTTGGGCTCCGTGGCGGGGACGACGGCGATGCCCGGCTCGTCCGCCACGGACACCGGGGCGTCCGCGGCCGGGGACTTCTTGGCGGTCGAGGTCCTGCGTCGCGCCGGCGCCTTCTTCGCCGGCTGCTCGGCCGGGACCGCGGCTGCGGTTCCGGGCCCGTCGCCGGGGGCGGTCGCCTCGGCGGCGGGGGTCGTCGGGAGGTCGTTGGCGGACGTTCCGGCCGGGCTCGCGGCCGGGTCGGACGGGGAAGGCGTGTTGGCTTGGCTCACCTGGACCACGTTAGCGACAAACCCCGCGATCGTTAAGCCCGCTGCCCAACTGCGCGAGGGTGTCCCGCCCCCGGCGCGCAGGCCCGGCACGACCCGGTCGACGACCGCACGTCGCAGCCCTCGATTCCCGCCGCAGCACCGGTAGTCTGACCGCGTGAAGGCAATCCGTAGATTCACCGTGCGCACCGTGCTGCCGGAGTCCATCGCCCCTCTGAGCCGTCTCGCGAGGAACCTTCGCTGGTCCTGGCACCGGCCGACCGAACAGCTGTTCGCGGACCTCAACCCGCAGGCCTGGGAAACGGTCCACGGCGACCCGGTCAAGCTGCTGGGCTCCCTCACCCGCGAGGAGATCCAGCAGATCGCCGAGGACCCGGCCACCGTGCGGCGGATCGAGGAGCTCGACGCCGACCTGGAGCACTACCTCACCGACGAGCTGTGGTACCAGAGGACCCAGACCGAGGACGCGCCGCGGGCCGTCGCCTACTTCTCGGCCGAGTACGGCGTCACCTCCGTGCTGCCGCAGTACTCGGGCGGGCTGGGGATCCTCGCCGGCGACCACCTCAAGAGCGCCTCCGACCTCGGCGTGCCGGTGGTGGGCGTGGGCCTGTTCTACCAGCACGGCTACTTCAAGCAGTCGCTCTCCCGGGACGCCTGGCAGCAGGAGTCCTACCCGGTGCTCGACCCGGACGGGATGCCCCTGGCCCTGCTGCGGGAGGAGGACGGGACACCTGTGCGGATCACCCTGCCCCTGCCCAACGGGCGCTCGCTGTCCGCGCAGATCTGGCGCGCCGACGTGGGGCGCGTCCCGCTGCTCCTGCTCGACTCCGACATCCCCGACAACGACGACCACGCCCGCAGCGTCACCGACCGCCTCTACGGCGGCGGCGGCGACCACCGGCTCCAGCAGGAGCTGCTGCTGGGGATGGGCGGGATCCGTGCGCTGCGGGCCTTCTCCCGGCTGACCGGGGCCCCCGCCCCGGAGGTCTTCCACTGCAACGAGGGGCACGCCGGGTTCCTGGGCGTCGAGCGGATCGCGGAGCTCATGCAGCCCTCCGACGGCAGCGGGCCGATGACCTGGGACGAGGCCCTGACCGCGGTGCGCTCGGCGACCGTGTTCACGACCCACACCCCGGTGCCGGCGGGCATCGACCGGTTCGAGCAGGCGCAGATCGAGCACTTCTTCGACGCCGGCCTCGCCCCGTCCGTCCCCACCGCCGACATCCTGTCCCTGGGCGCGGAGGACCACGACGGCGGCGACCCGTCCAAGTTCAACATGGCCCTCATGGGCCTGCGCCTGGCCCAGCGCGCCAACGGCGTGGCCAAGCTGCACGGCGTGGTCTCCCGCGGCATGTTCCAGGGGCTGTGGCCCGGCTTCGACGCCGACGAGGTGCCGATCAGCTCGATCACCAACGGCGTGCACGTCATGACGTGGATCGATCCCCGCATGGCGGAGCTCGCCCTGGACCCGATGGGCTCCGACCTCGACCGGGCCGCGCGGTGGCGGCGGATCTACGGCGTGGACGACGCCGAGCTGTGGGCGGCGCGCCGGGAGCTGCGCACCCGGCTGGTGGAGGACGTCCGCGCCCGGCTGCGCGCCTCCTGGAAGAAGCGCGGTCTCGCGGACGCCGAGCTCGGCTGGACCGACTCCGTGCTCGACCCCGGCGTGCTGACGATCGGCTTCGCCCGCCGGGTGCCCACCTACAAGCGGCTCACCCTCATGCTGCGCGACCCGCAGCGGCTCAAGAAGATCCTGCTGGACCCGGAGCACCCGGTCCAGCTGGTGGTCGCCGGGAAGTCCCACCCCGCGGACGAGCAGGGCAAGCGGCTGATCCAGGACCTCGTGCGCTTCACGGACGACCCGGAGGTGCGCCACCGGATCGTCTTCCTGCCCAACTACGACATCGCGATGGCCCGGACCCTCTTCCCCGGCTGCGACGTGTGGCTGAACAACCCGCTGCGACCGCTGGAGGCCTGCGGCACCTCCGGCATGAAGGCCGCCCTCAACGGCGGGCTGAACCTCTCCGTGCTCGACGGCTGGTGGGACGAGATGTACGACGGCCAGAACGGCTGGGCCATCCCCACCGCGGACGAGGGGGCGCACCCGGACGAGCGCGACGACATCGAGGCGGCCGCCCTCTACGAGCTGATCGAGAACCACGTGGCCCCGCGCTTCTACGGGGAGACGGCCGAGGGCTCCGAGCCGGGCGCCGACGGGATCCCCCACCAGTGGCTGGCCATGGTCCGGCACACCCTGGCGACCCTGGGACCGCGGGTCTCGGCCAAGCGGATGCTCGAGGACTACGTGCGGGAGCTCTACGTCCCCGCCGCCGTCTCCGGGCGCCGGGCCGCCGAGCACGGGCACGCCGCCGCTCGCTCGACGTCCCGCTGGATCGGGCGCGTGCGCCAGGCCTGGGGACAGATCTCCGTCGAGCACGTCGACACCGAGGGCGTCGCCCAGGACCCGCAGATCGGCGACGAGCTGACGGTGTGCGCCTACGTCACCCTGGGGTCGCTGAGCCCCGAGGACGTCCGCGCCGAGGTCGGCTACGGCCGCGTCTCGGAGACGGACCACATCCACGAGCGCAAGTACGCGCCCCTGAGCCCTGCCGGCGACCTCGGCGGAGGAAGGCACAAGTTCTGCGGGACGATCACCGTGGACCGCTCGGGGCCCTTCGGCTACACGGTCCGGGTCCTGCCGACGCATCCCGACCTCGCCGGCAAGGCGGAGCTGGGGCTCGTGGCGAACGCCTGAGCCCGGCGGGCGCGCGCGGGGCCCGGCGGGTGCCCAGGGGCCGCACCCCGGAACGGGTGCGGTCCCTGGTCGCCCGGCCCCGGTGCGCCCGGCCCGGTGCGGCTCAGTGCACCCGGAACAGGGTGACCGAGTTGGCGGGGACCCCCTGCAGCCGGCCGGCCCGGTAGCGGGCGCCGTAGCGCCCGTGCAGGACCGAGGCCGTGCTGTGCACCAGGGAGTAGACGCCCTCGGCCCGACGCAGGGGGTGCCCGTCCTCCTCCTCGGGCAGCAGGAGCTGCGCCACGTCCGGGAACGTGATCGCCATGTCGGCGCTCGCCCCGTTGACGACCATCAGCCCCGAGACGCGCCCGCCGCGGGAGCCGATGAGCACCTGGATGGTCCGGGCGCCGGGGGCCTGCCAGCAGGCCGCGGTCATGGGCGTCCCGTCCGGACCGAACCAGTGCATCATCACCTCGTCCGGCCGGGTCGGGAAGTGGGAGGGCTGCCCGGCCAGGAACTCTCCCCGCACGGCCACCAGGGACCGGGTCGCGGCGAGCATCGCGCGGTGCGCCGGGGTGTGGTGCCAGTCCACCCAGGAGAGCGCGTTGTCCTGGCAGTAGGCGTTGTTGTTCCCGCGCTGGCTGCGGCCGAACTCGTCGCCGGCCGTGATCATCGGCACGCCCTGGGAGAACAGCAGGGTGGCCATGACGTTGCGGGCCGTCTGCGCGCGGTCGGCCCGGATCCGCACGTCCCGCGCGGGACCCTCGACGCCGTGGTTCCAGGAGTGGTTGTCGTTGGTGCCGTCCCGGTTCTTCTCGAGGTTGGCCTGGTTGTGCTTGTTGTCGTAGGAGACGAGGTCCGCCAGGGTGAAGCCGTCGTGGGCGGTCACGAAGTTCACGGAGGCCAGGGCGCTGCGCCCGGAGGCGGCGAACAGGTCCGCGGACCCGGCGAGCGCCCCCGCCAGGCGGGAGGCGTTGCCCCCGTCCCCGCCCAGGCTCATGCTGCGCGGGCCGGTGAGCCAGAAGTCGCGGACGGTGTCCCGGAAGCGGTCGTTCCAGTCGGCCCAGCCCTCGGGGAAGTGCCCGGTCTGCCAGCCGCCCATGCCCACGTCCCAGGGCTCGGCGATGAGCTTGGTGCCGAACAGGGCCGGGTCCGCGTTGACGGCCACCAGGAAGGGGTGGTTGCGGGTGAAGCGGTGGCGCTCGTCGCGGGCCAGCTCGGGGGCGAGGTCGAAGCGGAACCCGTCCACGTGGCAGCGCTCGACCCAGTAGCGCAGGGAGTCCAGGGCCATCTGCACGACGCGCGGGTTGCCGAAGTTCACCGAGTTGCCGCACCCGGTCACGTCCACGTAGCGGCCGTCGTCGCCGTGCCGGTAGTACGCCTCGTCGCCGAGGCCCCGCCAGCAGTAGGCGGGCTCGTCCTGCCCGGCCTCGGCCGTGTGGTTGTAGACGACGTCGAGGTAGACCTCGAGGCCGGCGCGGTGCAGGTCCCGGACCATGGCCTTGAACTCGTCCAGCACGCCCTGGGCGCCCCGGGCCCGGGCGGCCTCGGTGGCGTAGGCGGCGTGCGGGGCGAAGAAGCCCAGCGTGTTGTAGCCCCAGTAGTTGCTCAGCCCCAGACCGGTGAGGTGCGGCTCGTCCAGGTGGGCGTGCACGGGCAGCAGCTCCACGGCCGTGACGCCCAGCGAGGTGAGGTACTCGGTCATCGCCGGGTGGGCGAGCCCCGCGTACGTGCCCCGGAGGTGCTCCGGGACGTCGGGGTGCAGGGCGGTGAGCCCCTTGACGTGCGCCTCGTAGATGACGGTGTCGCGCCACGGGGTGGCCGGCGGCCGGTCCTCGTCCCAGTCGAAGTCCTGCTGGGCGACCACGGAGACGTAGCGCCCCCCGTAGGCGTCGGGACCGGGGTCCTCGACGTCGTGCGGCGGGGCCACCCGGCGCAGCCCCTTGCCGTAGGGGTCGAGCAGGATCTGCTGGTCGGAGGGGTCCGGGGAGCGGTGGCGGGCGGCCACCGGGGAGTCCGCCGGCACGAAGCCGTACTCGGTGCCGGCGGGCAGGGCGGGGGCCTCGTCCCGGTGCAGCATGTAGCCGAAGCCCGTCTCCGAGAGCCGCTGCTGCTCGGCCGGCGGGACCGTCCCGTGGTGCACCCCGCCGGTGCGGCCCGTGAGCCGTCGCCGCTGCCAGCGCCCGCCGGGCAGCCGGAAGACGATGTCGAGGTCGGGCACCCCCGGGGCGTAGACGGCCACGTTGGCGCTGCCGTCCCGCTCGTGCGAGGGGTGCACGCCGAGCGGGTAGGGCTGGGAGACGTAGGGCCGATCGGTGTCCTGCCGCCGGGGCTCAGGAACCAGCACGGCGTCGTGACACCTCGTACAGGGTGATGCCCACGGCCATCGAGGCGTTGAGGGACTCCATCGTGGAGTCGATGGGGATGGAGACGATCTGGTCGCAGTTCTCGGTGACCAGGCGGGACAGGCCCTTGCCCTCGGAACCGACCACGACGACGAGCGGTTCGGTGGCGAGCTCGAGGCCGGGCAGCTCGACGTCGCCGTCCCCGTCGAGGCCGACCACGAAGTAGCCCATGCCCTTGAGCTCCTCGAGCGTGCGGTTGAGGTTGGCCGCCTTCGCCACGGGCACACGGGCGGCGGCGCCGGCGCTGGTCTTCCAGGCGGAGGCGGTGACACCCACGGAGCGGCGCTCGGGGACGATCACGGCATTGCCCGAGAACGCGGAGACGCTGCGGATGATGGCGCCGAGGTTGCGGGGGTCCGTGATCCCGTCGAGGGCCACCATCAGCGGGGGCCGGCGGATGTGCCGCTTCTCCCACTGGGTCATGAGCTTGCGGGCGGTGTCCACCGCGTCCTGGTACTCGTAGGCGGGCACCTGCAGGGCCACGCCCTGGTGCACGGCGTCGCTGGTCAGCCGGTCGAGCTCGGCCTTCGAGGCCTCGAGGATCGTGATCCCCCGCTCCGCGCAGATCTGCAGGATCTCGCGGACGCGGTCGTCGACGTCGATCTTGCTGGCCGCGTGCAGGGCCTTCGCGGGGACCTCCGCGCGCAGCGCCTCGACCACCGAGTTCCGCCCGGTCACGAGGTCCTCCTGGACCTTGCCGCGGGTGCGGGTCGCGGTGCGCCCGCCCGAGCCCTGACGGCGCTCGGCGGCCTTCTTCATCTTGTGCGCCTTGTGGTACGGGCGGTCCTCCGCCTTGGGGGTGGGTCCCCGCCCTTCGAGGGCCTTGCGGCCGTGGCCGCCGGTGCCGACCAGGGGGCCCTTCTTGTTCTTGCGGATCGCGCCGGGGCGCTGCTTGGGGGCTGGCATGGGTTCCTCTGTTCGGTCGGGGTGGTGGGGGCGGCTCAGGCCACGGACCAGGCGGCGCCGTCGGCGCCGTCGCGGACCGCGACGCCGGCCGCGGAGAGCTCGTCCCGGATGGCGTCGGCCCGCGTCCAGTCCTTGGCGGCGCGGGCCTGCTCGCGCTGGGCCAGCAGGGAGCGCACGAGGACGTCGAGGGCGGCGTGCTCGGCGGCGTTGCCCGCGGCTCCGCCGAGGTCCATGAGCCCGGTCAGTCCCAGGACGTCGGTCATGGCCCGGACGGCGCGGGCGGGCGCGGCCGGGTCCCGGCCCTCCGCGAGCGCGGAGTTGCCCGCCCGCACGGACTCGTGCAGGGCCGCGAGGGCCTGGGGGACGTTGAGGTCGTCGTCCATGGCGTCCCGGAAGGCCTGCGGCACGTCGTCCGGGGTCCAGTCGGGGTCGACGCCCGACTCTACGGCGCTGCGCAGGAAGGACTCCACGCGCTCGACGGCGGCGGCCGACTCGGTCAGCGAGGTGGGCCGGTAGTCCAGCACGGAGCGGTAGTGGGCCTGGCCCAGGTAGTAGCGCACGGCCAGCGGTCGGGCCTCGGCGAGCATGTCCGCCGGGGAGACCGTGTTGCCGATCGACTTGGACATCTTCTCGCCCGCGTAGGTGACCAGGCCGTTGTGCAGCCAGAAGCTGGCGAAGTCCTGCCCGGCCGCGGCGGACTGGGCGAGCTCGTTCTCGTGGTGGGGGAAGCGCAGGTCGAGGCCGCCGCCGTGGATGTCGAAGGAGTCCCCGAGGTACTTCCCGGCCATCGCGGAGCACTCGAGGTGCCAGCCGGGCCGGCCCGCGCCCCACGGCGAGTCCCACCGTGCCGTCTCGGGCTCGCCGGCCTTGTGCCCCTTCCACAGGGCGAAGTCGCGGGGATCGCGCTTGCCGCGCGGGTCGGCGTCGGGGGCGTCCTGCATGTCGTCCACCGACTGGTGGGTGAGCTCCCCGTAGCGCTGCCAGGAGCGGACGTCGAAGTAGACGTCCCCGGAGCCGTCCGGGGCGGGATAGGCGTGGCCGGCGTCGACCAGGGCCCGGATGAGGGCGTGCATCTCCGGGACGTGGCCCGTGGCGCGGGGCTCGTAGGTGGGCCGGGCGATGCCGATGGCGTCGTAGGCGGCGTTGAAGACCTGCTCGAACCGGTAGGCCAGCGCCCACCACTGCTCGCGGGGGTGGTCGCCGGCGTAGTCGACGGCGAACGAGGCCGCGGCGTTGGCGAGGATCTTGTCGTCGATGTCGGTGACGTTGCGCACGGTGGTGACCCGGTAGCCGCGGAAGTCCAGCCAGCGCGCGAGCTGGTCGAACACGAGCGCGGAGCGCACGTGCCCGATGTGCGGCATGCCCTGGACGGTGGCACCGCAGTAGTACAGACGGGCCTCACCGGGGTGGACGGGCTCGAAGTCCCGCACGGTGGCGGTGGCGGTGTCGTAGAAGCGCAGAGTCACACGGCCCATCATAAGGGCGGGCGGTGGCGGGCCGGTCAGGCCCCGCCCGCGTCCGCGGCGACGACCAGTGCCGTGGCCACGGCCGCGAGGCCCTCGCCCCGGCCGGGGAACCCGAGGTGGTCCGACGTCGTGGCGCTGACCGTCACGGGGGCGCCGGCCGCCGCGCTGAGGGCGGCCTCGGCCTCGGCCCGGCGGGGCGCGAAGCGCGGCCGCTCGCCGATCAGCTGCACGGCGACGTTGCCGATCTCGAAGCCGGCGTCCCGCACGATCCGGGCCGCCTCGGCGAGGATCCGCACGCCGGAGGCCCCCTGCATCCCGGGACGGTCCACGCCGAAGTTGGAGCCGAGGTCCCCGGTGCCGGACGCGGAGAACAGCGCGTCGGCGGCCGCGTGCGCCACGACGTCGCCGTCCGAGTGCCCGGCGAGGCCCCGCTCCCCCGGCCATTCCAGCCCGGCCACCCACAGGGGGGTGCCCTCCGGCCCGAAGGCGTGGACGTCCACGGCGATGCCGGTGCGGGGCAGGTTCACGGGTTCAGCGCTCCTGGGAGGTGGCGGTCACGGACGGGGGGCCCGCGGCGACGGAGACCGTGCCGGCCGTGCCGGGGGCGCGGTCCCGGAGCACGGCCTCCGCCAGCACGAGGTCGAGGGGCCGGGTGATCTTGAAGGCGTGCTCGTGCCCCGGGACCGTCCGGACGACGACGTCCGGGGCGTGCGCCTCGACGAGCGAGGCGTCGTCCGTGACGGTCTCCGGGTCCACGCCGGCCTCGGCCGCGGCGAGGTCGACCGCCCGCAGCAGGGCGAGGTCGAAGCCCTGGGGGGTCTGCACCGCGCGCAGTGCGGTGCGGTCCACGGTCCCGAGGGAGCGGCCCGTCTCGTCGACCCGGCGCATGGTGTCCGCGACGGGGAGCACGGGCACCACGGCGCGACCGCCGGAACGGACGTGCTGCGCCACGGACCGGAAGACCGTGGGCGGAGTCAGGCACCGCGCGGCGTCGTGGACCAGCACCCCGGCGCAGGAGGGGCCGGTGCGCCCGAGCTCGGCCAGGGCCGCCCGGACCGACGCCGTGCGGGAGGCCCCGCCCGTGACGGGCAGCGCGCCGTGCCTGCGGGCCAGGGCGGACAGCTCGACGTCCCCCGCGGGGACCGTCACCAGCACGCGGTCCGCGATCCCCGCCTCGGCGACGCCGCGCAGGGCGTGCTCGAGGAGGGTCCGACCGCCGAGGGGGACCAGGGCCTTGGGGATGCCGTGCCCGAGCCGGGTGCCGGAACCGGCCGCCACGACGACGACGGCGAACCCGCCCTTCGAGGAGGGCGGGTCCGCCGTCGTGGATCGTGGTCCGTTCCCGGTCACGGGGAGGTCAGGACGCCAGGATGTCGTCGAGGCGCTTCTCGGCCTCTTCCTCGTCGATCTTCTTGGCGAGGGCGAGCTCGGAGGTGAGGATCTGGCGGGCCTTCGTCAGCATCCGCTTCTCCCCTGCCGAGAGACCGCGGTCGCGGTCGCGGCGCCACAGGTCGCGCACGACCTCGGCGACCTTCAGCACGTCGCCCGAGGCGAGCTTCTCGAGGTTGGCCTTGTAGCGCCGGGACCAGTTGCTGGCCTCCTCGGTGTCCTTCGCCTGCAGGACCGAGATGACCTTCTTCAGTCCGTCCTCGTCGACGACGTCCCGCACGCCCACCAGGTCCACGTTCTCCGCGGGGACCTCGATGACCAGATCGCCCTGGGTCACCTTGAGCTTGAGATACATCTTCTCTTCGCCCTTGACGGTGCGAGTCTTGATCTCCTCGATGGTCGCCGCGCCGTGGTGCGGATAGACAACCGTCTCGCCAACCTCAAAAACCATATGGAAATACCCCTTTCAGAATGTCCATTCTAACACGGTGTAGGATTCGCCGATCCGGCCCACCGGCCGCCCGCGACCCGGCGATGCGGACGATCCGTCGGCAAACGGATAAGCTGGCCGGGACACCGTCCTGAGCTCCCGAGGAGTACGCGCCGTGAAGATCGCCGCCCGCAAGTCCCTGAAGCGCGCAGGCCTCAGTGCCGCCGCCGTGGCCGCCCTGCTCACCGCCACCGGGTGCAGTGCCATCAACCCGGTGGCCACCGCCGAGGTGGGGTACGCGCCGGCGGACGGCATCGTGGTGGAGATGGGCGAGCTCAAGGTCACCAACCTGCTCATCGTGGCCGAGGACGCCGACACCGAGGGCCGCCTCCTGGGCAGCCTCACCAACAACGCCGAGCAGGACATCACCGTCACGGTCGACACGGGCGCCGCCACGGGCGAGATCGCTGTTCCCTCCGGGACCACCGTGATGCTCGAGGAGACCGACCCCGTGATCCTCGACCCCGCCGGGGCCATCCCCGGCCGCATGGTCGAGACCGAGATCCGGGCCGCGGGGGAGTCCGTGACCAAGTCCGTGCCGGTGCTCGACCACACCTTCCCGCGCTACGCCGAGTTCATCCCCGGCGGGGCCCCGTCCACCCCGGCCAACCCGTCGAACACGCCCGGGGCCGTCGACGGTCACGTCGGCGAGGGCGGCGGCGAGGAGCTCCACGGCTCCGAGGGCAGCGCCACCGGGACGGGCAGCGCCTCCGGCGAGGAGGACGCGCAGGGCGGCGGCCACTGACGCTCCCCCGCACGGGAAGGGCCCGGGACCCCTCGGGGTCCCGGGCCCTTCGCCGTCCGGCCGCCCCGCTCAGGCCTCGAACTTGTAGCCCAGGCCCCGCACGGTGACGAGGTGCCGGGGGGCGGAGGGGTCGGGCTCGATCTTCGAGCGCAGCCGCTTGACGTGGACGTCGAGGGTCTTGGTGTCCCCCACGTAGTCCGAGCCCCAGACCCGGTCGATGAGCTGCCCGCGGGTCAGCACGCGCCCCGCGTTGCGCAGGAGCATCTCCAGCAGCTCGAACTCCTTGAGCGGCATGGCGACCTGCTCCCCGCTGACGCTGACCACGTGGCGCTCCACGTCCATCCGCACCGGACCGGCCTGCACGGTGGCCGTGACGAGCTCCTCGGGCTCCGCCTGGCGTCGCAGCACCGCCCGGATCCGGGCCACGAGCTCGCGCGAGGAGTAGGGCTTGGTGACGTAGTCGTCGGCGCCCAGCTCCAGCCCCACCACCTTGTCGATCTCGGCGTCCTTGGCGGTGAGCATGATGATCGGCACCGAGGAGCGCTGCCGCACCTGCCGGCACACCTCGGTGCCGGACTGCCCGGGGAGCATGAGGTCCAGCAGCATCAGGTCGGCCCCGGCCCGGTCGAACTCCGTCACGGCGTCGACGCCGTTGTCCACGACCTGCACCTCGAACCCCTCCTTCCCCAGCAGGTAGGAGAGGGGGTCGCTGAGGGATTCCTCGTCCTCGACGATCAGGATGCGGGTCACTGTCGGTCCTCCGTGCTCCCGGCGGGCGCCGCGGAGGCGCCCGTCCGTGGGGTCGTGGTCAGGGGGGCGGGTGGCGCCTGCACCGGCGCCGGTCGGGCGGACCCGCCGGGAGCCGCCGCAGCGGGGTCCTCGGCGTCGTCGGCGCCCTCGATCTGGGGGATGCTCAGCGTGAACGTCGATCCGCGGCCCGGCTGCGACCACACGCTCGCCTCGCCGCCGTGCTGGGACATGACGTGCTTGACGATGCTCAGGCCCAGTCCGGTCCCGCCCGTGCGCCGGGAGCGGGCCACGTCCACGCGGTAGAAGCGCTCGAAGATCCGGTCCTGCTCGTCCTCGGGGATGCCCGGTCCCTGGTCGGTGACCGAGATCTGCGCCATGCCGTCGCGCTCGCGGACGCCGACGCCCACGCGCGTGCCCTCCGGGGAGTAGTGCACCGCGTTGTCGATGAGGTTGCGCAGCGCCGTGACGAGCAGGTCGGGATCGCCGAAGACGGGCCGGCTGACGTGGCCGCCCACCAGCAGCTCGATCCTCTTGTTCTCGGCCGGGAACCGGTTGCGGTCCACGGCGTCGGCGATGACCTGGTTGAGGTCCACGGGCCGCCCCTCGGTGACGACGTCCGCGCTCTGCAGGCGGGAGAGCTCGATGATGTCCTGCACCAGGGCGGTCAGCCGGGCGGACTCCTTGTGCAGCCGCTGGGCGAAGCGGCGCACGGCCTCTTCGTCCTCCGCCGCGCCCTCGATCGCCTCGGCGAGCAGCCCGATCGCCCCCACGGGGGTCTTCAGCTCGTGCGAGACGTTGGCGACGAAGTCGTTGCGGATCGACTGGGCCCGGGCGATCTCCGTCTGGTCGTCGGCGAGGAGCAGGATGTACTCCTCCGCGATGGGCGCGACCCGGACGTCGAGCACCACGGTTCCGGTCTGGAAGGGCCCACGGGTCAGCTCGACGCGCCGCTCCTCGATCACGCCGCTGCGCCGGGCCCGGCGGATCATCTCCAGCATCTGCTCGTGCACCACGGTGTGCCCCCGCACCAGGCCGAAGGCGTAGGCGGCCGGGGAGGCGCGCACGACGCCGTCGACGCCGTCCACCACCACGTAGGCGCGGCCGATGACGGCGAGCACGTCCGCGGTGCCGTCCGGCAGGGTGGGCTCCTGGACGTCGGCGTGCGCCCGGCGGCCGCGGCCGCTCAGCCGCAGGCCGATCAGACCGCTCACGCCCAGCGCGAAACCGAGCAGACCCGCGACGACGGCGATGGCAGTTGGACTCACGGATCCAGCTTAGGCTCACGCCGCGGTCCGGACGCCGCCCCCGGCGTCACGAGCTACAGGTTCAACGAACGTTCACCTTAGGATGAGCGAAAGTTCACCCCTGGCTGTGACCGTGGCGGCGGGTGTGCTCGCACCCAGCCCCCTCGTCATCCGTTCCGCTCCGTGCCGCACCCCGGCCGCGGGCCCGCGGACGTGCCGCATCTCGAAAGGACGCATCCGTGCGCAAGGTTTTCCAGGCAGAACTCCACCAGGTCGGGGAGGAGCTCATCCAGATCGCGACGCTCGTGCGCGAGGCCCTCGCCCGGGCCAAGGACGCCCTCCTCGACGCGGACATCCAGCTCGCCGAGGAGGTCATCTCCAACGACGCCCGGATCGACTTCCTGCAGAACGACCTCGACGAGCGCTCGATCGACATCCTCGCCCTGCAGAGCCCCGTGGCCTCGGACCTGCGGATGATCGTGGGCGCCCTGCGGATGAGCGCCTCCCTCGAGCGCGCCGGGGACCTCGCCCGCCACCTGGCCCAGGCCGTGCGCCTGCGCTACCCCGCCCCCGTCATCCCCGAGCCGCTCGTGGAGACGTTCACCCGCATGTTCGATCTCGACCTGCAGATCGTGGACCGGGTCATCCAGGTGCTCCAGACCCGCGACCTCACCCTCGCCGACGACATCTACGCACTCAAGGGCGAGGTCAACGAGCTGCACCGGTCCGTGTTCGACGCGCTCGCCGCCCCGACGTGGGACTGCCCGGTGCCCTCCGCCGTGGACATCACCCTGTGCTCCCGCTACCTCGAGCGGATCGGCGACCACGGCGTCTCGGTGACCCGCAAGGTCTCCTACCTCGTGACCGGGGACTGGGCCCCCGCCAGCTCCGACCACCCGACCGGCCACGGGCACGTGGGCCGCGACGGCGGCGAGTGACCGCCGCCCCGGGCGCGGAGCCGTCCGCGCCCGGGCACGACGAAGGGCCGGTCCCGCCGCTGCGCGGCGGGACCGGCCCTTCGTCGTGCCCGGTGGTCGTGCCCGGTGCCGGCCGGGGCTACTTCTTGCCCTGGTTGGCGACCGCCTGGATCGAGCTCGCGGCGGCCTCCGGGTCGAGGTAGGTGCCGCCGTGCACGAGCGGGCGCAGGTCCTCGTCCAGCTCGTAGTAGAGCGGGATGCCCGTGGGGATGTTCAATGCCGCGATGTCCTGGTCCGAGATGTCGTCGAGGTGCTTCACCAGCGCCCGCAGGGAGTTGCCGTGGGCCGCGACGAGCACCGTCCTCCCGGCCTGCAGGTCGGGGGCGATCTCCTGCTCCCAGTAGGGCATGAAGCGCTCCAGGACGTCCTTGAGGCACTCGGTGCGGGGCGCGCCGTCCACGTCCGCGTAGCGCGGGTCGCCGGCCTGCGAGAACTCGGAGGCGTCCTCCAGCTCGGGCGGCGGGACGTCGTAGGAGCGGCGCCAGGTCATGAACTGCTCGTCGCCGTACTCCTCGCGGATCTGGCTCTTGTCCTTGCCCTGCAGCGCACCGTAGTGGCGCTCGTTGAGCCGCCACGACCGCTTGACGGGGATCCAGTGCCGGTCCGCCCGGTCCAGCGCCAGGTGCGCGGTGGAGATCGCCCGGCGGAGCAGGGACGTGTGCAGGACGTCGGGGGCGATGCCCTTCTCGACGAGCAGCTCGCCGCCGCGGACGGCCTCCTCCCGCCCCTTCTCGGTCAGGTCCACGTCGACCCACCCGGTGAACAGGTTCTTCTCGTTCCAGTCGGACTGTCCGTGGCGGAGCAGGACGAGCTTGTGCGGTGCTGATTCGGTAGCCATGGCCCCATTCTTCCATCCGGCCGGCGGCGCAGGACAAGCGGGCGCCCCGGGACCGGTCACCAGTTGTTGGGGCCCTTGGACTCCAGGCCCACGGCCGGGCGGACGTCCGCCAGGTAGACACCCACGGCCGTGCCCGCGATGAGCAGGATGAACAGGCTGGGGTTCAGCAGCAGCAGCGTGAACACCGTGAACGCGAGGGAGCCCCCGGTGAGCGCGAGCCAGAAGCCCTTGGTGCGCTTGAAGGCGCGCTGGAACTGCTCCGGCGCCTTGGACAGGCAGTCGACGAAGGCCCAGACGGCGAGGCCCGCGACGACCAGCGCGAGAGCGATGTCGATGAGACGCACGATTGAGAAGACCCAGGGATAATCCACGAGGCCCAGCCTACCGGTCGATCGCGCGCAGGGCGCGGTCGAGGTCCTCCCAGAGGTCCTCGACGTTCTCGATGCCCACCGACAGCCGCAGCAGCGTCTCCGGCACGCTGCGCGGCTCCTCGTGGTGTCGGCGCCGGCGCTCGATCAGCGACTCCACGCCGCCGAGGGAGGTCGCGGGGGTCCACACGCGCAGGCCGTCCACCGCCGCCTCGACGGCGCCGACGTCCCCGGCGGGCACGATCGCCACGACGGAGCCGAAGCCGTCCATCTGCGCGGCGGCACGCTCGTGCCCCGGGTCCCCGGGCAGACCCGGGTAGCGGACCTCCAGCACGGCCGGGTGCTCCTGCAGCCGGCGGGCGAGCTCCCCCGCGCTGGCCGAGGAGCGCTCGATCCGCAGCGCGAGGGTGCGCATCCCCCGCAGCGCGAGCCAGGCCTCGAAGGGGCCGGGGATCGCCCCGTGCAGCGAGCGGTGCGCCTTCAGCCGGTCCCGCAGGCCGGGGTCGGAGGTGACGGCCGCCCCCAGGACGACGTCGGAGTGCCCGGCCAGGTACTTGGTCACGGAGTGCACCACCACGTCGGCGCCGTGCTCGAGCGGGCGCTGCACGAGGGGCGTCGCGAAGGTGTTGTCCACGCACGTGAGCACGCCGCGCTCCCGGGCCGCCGCGAGCAGCGCCGGGAGGTCGGCGACCTCGAGCATGGGATTGGTGGGGCTCTCGAGCCAGAGCAGGTCCGCGGCGTCGAGGGCGGCCACCACCTCCCCGGTGTCCGCGACGTCCACGGTGACGACCGTCAGCAGGCCGCGGGACTCGAGGTCGGCGGCCAGGGCCAGGGAGCCCTGGTAGCTGTGCCGGGGCATGACCAGGCACCCGCCCGCCGGAACCAGGGCGAGCACGGACGCGATCGCGGCCAGCCCCGAGGCGTAGAGCAGTCCGGGCTGCTGGGCCTGCTCGAGCCGGGCCAGGACCTCCTCGACGTCCTCCCACGTGGGGTTGGTGTAGCGCCCGTAGGCGCGGTCGGCGCCGTCGAGGCCGCCGGCCCCCCGGTAGGTCGAGGTCAGGACGATGGAGGGCCCCACCGGGGCGTCGTGCTCGGGGGCGGGCCGCCCGCCGGCCACCACCACGGTGTCCGGGCGCAGGGAGGCGGTGGAGTGGGCGGGCGGGATCTCGGGACGCGCAGTCATGGTCACAGGTTATCGGCCCGCCGGCTCCCCGGCGGCGGACGGCCGGGCCCCCGCTGTCCCCCGCGGTCGATAGGCTGAGGGGGTGACTCCCCGACCGGCTCCCGCTCCGCCGTCCTCCCCCGCACCGTCCGGGCGCGGGGTCTTCGTCGTGTTCGAGGGCGGGGACGGCGCCGGGAAGTCCACGCAGGCCAGCCGGCTCGCGGACGCCCTGCGCGCGGAGGGGCACGACGTCGTGCGCACCCGGGAGCCGGGGGGCACCCCGCTGGGCGAGCGGCTGCGGGCCCTCGTGCTCGACCCGGTGCACGGCCCGGTCGACGCCCGCACCGAGGCCCTGCTGTTCGCGGCGGCCCGGGCCGCCCACGTCGAGCAGCTGATCCGCCCCGCCCTCGCCGCCGGGCGGACCGTGGTCTGCGACCGGTTCGCCGACTCCTCCGCCGCCTACCAGGGCGCCGGCCGAGGCCTCGGGGTGGACCGCGTCGCGGAGCTCAACGCCTGGGCCACCAGCGGGCTCGTCCCGGACCTCACCGTCCTCCTCGACGTCCCGGCCGGCACGGGCCGCGCCCGCCGTGAGGCCCGCGACGGCACCCCCGGCGACCGCCTGGAGCTCGAGCCCGACGCCTTCCACGACGCCAACCGCGAGGCCTTCCTCGAGCTGGCGGGCCGGGACCCGGGCCGCTACCTCGTGCTCGACGCGACCCGGCCGGCCGAGGAGCTCGCGGCCGCCGTCCGGGACCGTCTCGCCGGGCTGCCCCGGTCCGCCGCGGCCGCGGAGGCGGCGTCGTGAGCGTGTGGGACCAGCTGCTCGGCCAGGACGCCGTGGTGGCGCAGCTGCGCCGCGCCGCGCAGGAGGACCGGCCCACCCACGCGTGGCTGTTCACCGGCCCGCCCGGCTCCGGCCGCTCCAACGCGGCCCTCGCCTTCGCGGCGGCGCTGCTGTGCGAGCAGGAGGACCCCGCGGACCGCGGCTGCGGGCACTGCCGCGCGTGCCGCACGGTCCTGGCCAGCTCGCACGCGGACCTGACCCACTTCGTCACCGAGAACCCGCAGATCACCATCGACGAGGCCCGGGAGCTCGTGGTCCGCGCCCAGGACCGGCCCTCGGTGGGCCGCTGGCGCGTGATGGTGATCGAGGACGCCGACCGGATGGTGGAGCGCACCTCGAACGTCATGCTCAAGGCCATCGAGGAGCCCCCGCCGAACACGATCTGGCTGCTGTGCGCCCCGAGCCCGATGGACGTGCTCGTGACCATCCGCTCCCGCTGCCGTCCCGCCACCCTGAAGGTGCCCGCGGTGGAGGACGTGGCGGAGCTGCTCATCCGCCGGCACGGGGTGCCCCGGCAGCGCGCGCAGGAGAGCGCCCGGCTGGCCCAGTCCCACGTGGGGATCGCCAAGCGGCTCGCCCTCTACGACGACGCCCGGACGCGGCGGCAGGAGGTCGTGTCCATGCCGCTGAAGCTCTCCGGGGTGCCGGACGCCGTGCGCGCCGCGGACCGGCTGCACAAGATCGCGGTCGAGGAGTCCCAGGCGGACGCCGAGGCCCGCAACGAGTCGGAGCGCCAGCAGCTGCTCGTGGCGCTCGGCGCCCCGGAGTCGGGCCGGGTCCCGCCGGCCATCCGCGGGGCCCTGAACCGGCTCGAGGCGGACCAGAAGCGGCGGTCCCGGCGGATCCAGACGGACACCCTCGACCGCTTCCTCATCGACCTCACCACCTTCTACCGCGACGTCCTGACCCTGCAGCTGCGCACGGGCTCCGGTCTGGTCAACGAGCACCTGGCCCAGCAGCTGCAGGACCACGCGTCCAACGCGACCCCCGAGCAGACCCTGCAGCGCATCGACGCGATCAGCCGGACCCGCGACCGGATCCGCACCAACGTCAGCGCCCAGCTCGCCTTCGAGGCGATGGCCGTCTCCCTCCTCTGACCCCGTCCGACTCCCGTCCCCCGAGGAGCCCCATGATCCGCCGCACCGCGTCACCGCGCCGCGTTTCCCTGCCCGCCGCGGCCGCGCTGACCGCGGCGGGCCTGCTCCTGAGCGGCTGCTCGTCCCCCGGCGCCACGGCCGGCCCCACCTCGGGGGGCGCGAGCGGCGCCGTCGTGGAGGGCGCTCCCGAGGAGCTCCAGCGGTACTACACCCAGGCGGTCGACTGGGGGGCCTGCGAGTTCGAGGTCCAGACGAACGGCGCGGAGGACGACCTCCGGTGTGCCGAGGTCGAGGTGCCCCTGGACTACGAGAACCCCGCCGGGGAGACCACCACCGTGGTGATGTCCCGGCTGGCCGCCGACGGGGACGCCCGCGGCAGCCTGCTCATCAACCCGGGCGGACCCGGCGCCTCCGGAGTGGACGCGATGCTCTACGCCGAGCACACGGTCACGCGCGACGTGCGGCGGGCCTACGACGTGGTGGGCTTCGACCCGCGCGGCGTGGGCCGCTCCGCGGGGATCGAGTGCCTCGACGACGCCGAGCTGGACGCGTGGCGCGCCGAGCCGATGTTCGACCCGCAGTCGCGGCCCGCGGACGAGATCCGCGAGGAGTACGGGCGCCTCGGTGCGCAGTGCGTGCAGAACTCCGGCGAGCTGGTGGCCGAGATGGACACCGCGAGCGCCGCCCGGGACATGGACGTCCTGCGGGCGGTCCTCGGCGACGAGCGGACCACCTACCTGGGCTTCTCCTACGGCACGCACCTGGGCGCCGTGTACGCCGACCTGTTCCCGGAGCGGGTGGGGCGGCTCGTGCTCGACGGCGGCGTGGACCCCACCCTCAGCGACATGGAGGCCACCGCGGACCAGGCCGCGGGCTTCGAGGAGAACCTGCGGCACTGGGTGCAAGTGTGCCAGGACGAGATGCGCGGCTGCGTGGTCGACGGGTCGGGCGTGGACGAGGCGACGGCCCGGATCCAGGACCTCATCGCCTCGGTCGAGGAGGGCACCGTGACCGCGGCGGACGGGCGCCGGGTCACCGCCACGAACGTGGTCGAGGGCATCCTGACCCCGCTGTACACGACCACGAGCTACCCGCAGCTCAACGAGGCCCTCGGGAAGGCCTTCGACGGGGACTTCTCCCGGCTGCTGGCCCTGTCCGACGCCACCCACGGGCGCGACGCCGAGGGCCGGTACACGAACAACACCACCATGGCCTTCACGGCGGTCACCTGCCTCGACCGCTCCGCCGAGACGGTCACCGCCGAGCAGATGGCCCGCCATCAGGAGCAGCTCGAACAGGTCGCGCCGACCTTCGGTCCCTACCTCGGCCACGGCGCCGCCGCCTGCCAGGGCTGGCCGGCGGCGCCGGCGGAGCAGGCTCCGGTGGACGCGGCGGGCGCCGACCCGATCCTGGTCGTGGGCACCACCCACGACCCCGCGACCCCGCACCACTGGTCCGAGGCCCTCGTGGAGCAGCTGGAGAACGCGCGGCTGCTGACCTACGACAGCTACGGCCACACGGCCTACACGTCCGGCGACGAGTGCGTGCAGGACGCCGTCGACGCCTACCTGCTCGACGGCGAGCTGCCCGATGAGGGGACGACGTGTTCCTGATCCCGCCCGCGACCCCCGACCGGAGGCTCCCGTGACCGATCCGACCCCCGTTCCCGGCCCCGTCCTGCTGCGCGCCGGCGACCTGCCCGTCACCCGCAGCGGAGACCGGCCGGTGCGCCGGATCGCCGCCGGGGGCCCGCCCGGCGGCGGCTGGACGGTGTCCCTGCTCGACCTCGAGCGCCCCGGCGTCCTGCCCGCCACCGCAGGGGCGGAGCGCGTGCTGACCGTCGTCGACGGCGAGCTGCTCGTGCTCGACGTCGACGGGCGGGAACAGGGGCTGGAGCGGCACCGGCCCTTCCGGCTCCCCGCCGACGCGCCCGTCGGCGCCGCACTGCCCACGGGCCCGGTCCGCGCGCTCGAGGTCCTGGCGGCGCGCGGGACGGCCCGGGCGCACGTGGTGGTCCTCGAGCTGTCCAGGAAAAGGCCGCACCCGGTCTTCGCGGACCAGCTGGCGGTACTGCTCTCCGGCCGTGCCGTGCTGACGGCGGGCGGGACGACGGAGGACGTCGGGGTCCACGACACCGTGCGCGGCGCCGAGCCGGAAAGCCCCGAGCTCACCGGCCGCGGCTTCCTCGCGGTCGTCTCCCTGGATCCGCCCGCGCCGGACTGAGCGCCGGCGCCCGGGCGCGTCCGGTCAGACCTCCGCCGGCGCCTCGCGCTGGTACCGGGCCCCCGCGCGGAAGGCCAGTGCCAGCAGGCCGAGGAACACCCCGACGACCAGCAGCACGCCGTCGCTGTCCCCGAAGGAGTAGCCGTTGACGAACGGCGCGCGGCCGAGCTCCACCCCGAGGTCGGCGAAGATCCTGCCCTGCGCCGCGGCGAACAGGAACGGGCCCAGCAGGGACAGTGCCACGAGCGCGAGCGAGCAGACCGCGAGCCCCGAGGTCAGGACCCGCTCGAACGGCTTGCCGATGTGGATGCGGTGGCACAGGTAGGCGAGGAAGAAGCAGATGCCGGCGAAGACCGCGGTGCCCAGGGCCAGGGTCAGCACGTAGAGGACCATGCTCGAGGGCTCCGCCCCCGTGACGCCCACGTGGACCAGGTCGTAGCCCTCCGAGCTGAGCCCCGGGGCCAGATCCCGGACGTCGGGGGCGGTCACCGCCGCGGCCTCCAGCCACAGGTCCGCCCGGCCGTGCCGAGCACTCACCCCGGCCTGGACCCCGGCCAGCAGGACGAGCAGCCCGAGCACCCCGAACGAGACCAGCAGCCCCAGGAGGAGCACGCGCTGCGAGGTCCGCCACGAGCGGCGGGGGGACGGGACTGGGCGTTCCATGGGGTCCTCTGGAAAGGTGCTGGCGGACGACGACGGGGAGCGGCGAGCCGACGACCCCCGACCAGCATGCCAGGGCACCGGGTCGAGGTCCTGCCGGCGTGTCGGGAAGGCCCTCCGGGCGGCAGCGGCTCAGCCGGACCGGAGCGGGGGCACCCCGACGAGACCGGGGAGGTCCCGGACGGAGTCCACCACGACGTGCGCACCGGCCGCCCGCAGGGCGTCGGCGGAGTGCGCGCCCGTGCGGACCCCGACGACGGCGGCCGACCCGGCGCGCAGGCCGGCCTGCATGTCCGCTGCCGTGTCCCCGACGACCATGACCCGGCGGACGTCGCCGAGGTCCAGCGCCAGCACCGCGGTGAGGACCATGTCCGGCCAGGGCCGTCCGCGTCCCGCGTCCGAGGGGCACAGGCTGAGGTCGGCGAGGCCCATCCAGCCCAGCCGTTCCAGGATCGTGTTCATGCTGTGCCGGTTGTAGCCGGTGGCCAGGCACACCCGCAGCCCGGCCTCGCGCAGCTCCGTGATCGCCTGCTCCGCGCCCTCGACGGGGCACACGCCCTCCGTGGCCAGGAGTTCGTCGAGGTGACGCTCGAAGTCGCGCACGGCCCGCCGCGCCCGCTCGGGCTCCGCGGCGAAGAGCTGCTCGAGCACCCCGGCCTTCGACTGCCCCAGGGTGCCGCGGACGTGGTCGAGCATCCGCCCGAACCGCTCCGAGCCCGCGTCGACGCCCAGACCGGTCACCGTCCGCTCGAAGGCCCGCTCCATGATCCCGTTGTCGTGGAACACGGTCCCGGACATGTCCAGGAACGCCAGCTCGAGGTCCTGCGCCGTCTCGCCCACCGGGGCCCTCCTGTTCCGGGGAAGCACCAGCGGCCCGCCCCGTCGTCGTGTCCGTCCATGCTGCGCCCCGCGCCGCGGAGCCGGTAGGCGCCCCGGCCGAAGAGCGGATGAACACGCGGGGAACGTCCGCAACGCACCGGTGCGGGCCGGATTGGGGACGCCCCGGCGCTCTCTGCTACAGTTTCATCTGCACTGATCCCGTCCTCGACGGCGACGTGCGCGCCTCCTTAGCTCAGTCGGTAGAGCGTTTCACTCGTAATGAAAAGGTCGTCGGTTCGATTCCGACAGGAGGCTCCACGAGAAGAACCCCGTCTCCCGCTCGTCGGGGAGGCGGGGTTTTTCCACTGCTTGTCATCTGTCTGACCTGACCTCCTGGCGCGCCCATGCGCTCCGCTCGTTCCGGGACCATGCACCAGACGCCGGACACCTTCGGGACGCCTCAGCACGGCAGTGCGGACACCACCCGGGCGGTCCCCACGACGTACGGTGCGGCCAGACGTCACAGTCGCGTCACCGCAGGTCACCGCCCTGTATGTGGCATGGACCCGGCCGTACGCTGAGGCAATTCCGGGCGATCGGCCACGACGAACGACTTTGGCGGTGCAGCATGCAACTCCGTTCCCGACAGCAGCTCTGCACGCTCGTCCTGGCCGGAGCGGCACTGGCCACGTCGGCCTGCGACGCTTCGTCCTCCGACCCTCCCCCGGCCGCCCCCGCCCCGACCTCGTCGGGCTCGGCGCCCCCGGCGAACTCCCCGACCCCTCGGGCCAGCGAATCGGACGAGCCCCCGGCGTCACGCATCCTGAACTGGCTCCGCATGGGACCCGTCGGGGAGGGCACCCCACTGTGGTACGACCCCCTGAAGGACGGCAACTGCGGCGACGAGCAGTTGCTTGCCTCCCGTGTCCAGCCCATACCTCGAGCCGGCGCCATCCTGTGCGAGGCCGCCATGACCAACGACCCCGAGCTGTGGCGCCAGGGTGAAGAGGCTCTGGCCGCCGCTCCGGCACCCGGCAGCTGCTGGGAGGAGGAGACCGTGTCGGGCCTGCAGCGGCTGGTCGAGTTCCACCGCCGGGAACCGGAGGCGGTTCCCGACCTCCAGGTCCCCGCTGGCACCGCCTGCCCCCTCGTCCTGGATGGTCTCGTGTCCCCCCTGGCCCCCGGGGTCGAGGGACTGGAGATCCCTGTCTCGACCTGTGGGGGTGCTCCGGTCTTCCTGCAGGGCAACATCGAATGGGTGCCGCCCGAGGGCATCCGCGCCGTGTCGGTGGGCACCACGAGCGTGCCGGTGCAGGAGGGCAACGGGGGCCTGTTCTTCCGCGCCCCTCCGTCCGACGTGGTCGGCCATGTCCCGGTCTCCGTCTCGGACGCGGACTGGTCCGTCGGTGGACAGGGCTACCTCGTGTACGAGGTGCCGGCCACCGCCTGTCCCGTCCCGCCGACAGCCGTGCCGACGCCCGCGTCCTAGAGTCCACAGTGGCGCAGCAGAAACCGGAGCAGTCGCCGCTCTGGGCACGCGTGCTCCAGGTGGTCTCGGAGCTGGGTGTGGCGGTGAGTCTGCTCACCGCCCTGCTCCTCTACTACGGCTGGGTCCGCGCTCGCGCCCAGGCCGAGAAGATGGGCCTGGACGTGAACCTCTTCGGGTACACCACCCAGGACTACCTCCTGCTGAGCATCAGTTCCCTGTACGTCCAGCTCTTCTGGATCGCCGTGGCCGTCCTCGGCGGCGTGTGGGTGGACCGCAGGATCCGCGACCGCATCGACGCCCGTGTCCGCAGGTCCGGAAGCGCGCCGATGGTGCGGTGGGCGCGCCGGGGGATGTGGTTCTTCATCGGCCTGGCCCTCGCGATCCGGGTCCTCGGCCACGACTTCCTGAGGGAGGATGCCTGGCTCATTGTCTTCCCCATGGTGCTGTGCGTCCTGGGTGCCATATGGGCCGCAGGCATCCGGCGGCGCCTCACCGCTTCTGACGAGCGGCCCGCTTCACCGGACCGGCAGTTCCTGGGGGGCGTCGCGCTGGTGTCCGTGGTCGCCCTTCTGGTCTTCTGGGGCACGTCCTCCTTCGCCGAGACCATGGGCAGGGACATGGCCTACGACCTGGAGGACAAGCTGGAGAGAATGCCGCGGACGACCGTCTACAGCGAGGAGCCCCTGCACATTGGTCTCGAACGGGTCCGTGTGCAGGAACTGGGCGGCGCGGACGACCCGCTCTACCGCTACGACGGGCTACGGCTGCTCACCCTGCGGGGCGGCCGGTACTTCCTCCTGCCCGAGAACTGGACCGTCGACGACAGCGAGGTCCTGGTGCTGCCCGACGACGACTCGATCCGCCTCGAGTACAGCCGATGATCCTGCCTGCTCCGTCCGGGCACCGTCGCCCACGGCGGTGGGACCGCCCACCGGCAGAGTGACCGTGAAGACGGTGCCCTCCCCCAGGACGCTGTCGCAGCGGATGGTGCCGCCGTGGCGCTCGACGATCTCGCGCGCGACCGCCAGGCCCAGGCCCAGCCCCGGGATCGCGCTCATCCGGGCGTTGGTGCTGCGGAAGAAGCGGCCGAACACCTCCTCGGCGTCCTCCGGCCGCATGCCCATGCCCCGGTCGGCCACCCGGAGCTGCACGGACGACTCGCCGGGGGTGACGTGCACCGTGACGGGCCCGCCGGAGGGCGAGTACTTGATCGCGTTCGAGAACAGGTTGTCCAGCACCTGGCCGATGCGCACGGGGTCGCAGTCCAGGACGAGGCGCGGCGGCGCCTCGACGTGCAGGTCGACCCCTCCACCGGCGGCCCGGGGCCCGGCCGCGGCGACGGACTGTTCGACCACCTGGACGAGGTCGGTGGGCACCGGCTGCGGCTCCAGCGCCGAGCTTGCCGTGCGGAGCAGGTCCTCCACCAGGACGAGCAGCTGGTCCGCGTTGCGCTCGATGACCTCCAGACCGGAGCGGACGTGCCCGGGCAGCCCGTCGTCCATGGCCAGCAGCTCGGTGTAGCCCCGGATCGAGGTCAGCGGCGTGCGCAGCTCGTGCGAGACCCCGGCCAGGAAGTCGTCCTTGGCCTGCAGCGCCGCCACGAGCTCCGTGACGTCGTTGAAGGACAGGACGGAGCCCTCCGGGCGTCCCTCGTCGTCGCGCATGACCCGCGCCGAGACGGAGAGCACGCGCTGGACGGGCGGTTGACCGGCCCAGACCAGGTAGTCCGAGAAGGACTCCCCACGCACGGCCCGGGCGGCCGGGCGCTGCTCCGCGGGCAGCGGCGTCCCGTCCCCGTCCGCGTGGACGTGCAGGTCCGCCTCGGCGCCGTCGTGCATCCCGTCCGGCATGGAGAGCTCGTGGATCCGGCGCTGCCGGCGGTTCATCAGGACGTCGTGGCCGCCCTCGTCGACGGCGAGCACCCCCACGTCCACGGCCTCCACGATCGCGTGGAGCAGTCGTTCCCGGCGCGCTGTCTCGGCCAGCAGACGGCGCAGCTCCGCGTCCTTGGCCTCGAGCTCGGCGTTCTGGCCCTCCATGCTGTTGGAGAGCACCTGGACGGTGAGCCCGATGCTCAGGAGCATGAGCGGGATCAGCAGCGGCGCCGTGAGCACCTGCGCGGTGAGCGGCCGCGGCGGGGCGAAGAGCGGCACCCAGACCATGGCGAGGGTCAGCAGGAAGCCGAGCGGGGCGGCGGCCCGGGGCAGCCGCCCCGAGCCGGCGAGCCAGACGACGGGGAACGCCGCCATGATGCCCACCCCGGTCACCCAGGTCAGGGTCGCCTCCCGGAGCAGTGTGAGGGGGACGAAGTCGAGGACGGGGACGGCCAGGAACGCCCCGTCGGGCAGCCGATCCCACGGCACGAGCACGCACAGGGCGGTCAGCACCAGTGTCAGTCCCAGCGCCAGGTGGATCAGCAGGTCGTCCCGCAGGGGCTCGTGCGCCACCCAGAGACCGAGGACGAGCACGACCGTGGTGACGGTGAACGGCAGCTGGCTCAGCAGCACGCGCCGGCGCATCGACAGTTCGTGGAAGCTGAGCCGGTCGAGGGACAGGACGGTGAGCATGCGGTCCACGGGAATCACTTCCGACGGGGGCGGGCCATCCCCGGAGGGTCGGGATGACATTTGCAAAGATTAGCGGCTTAATGGGGCCATGACCCCCTCCCCCCAGGGTCGCCGAGCCGTCGTCATCGAAGATCACGACGACATCCGCAACCTCCTCGCCCAGACCATCGGCATGCGCGGTTTCGCCGTGACCACGGCCGCCACCGGCCGTGAGGGGATCGAGGCCGTCCGCCGGGACGGCGCCGACCTCATCACCCTCGACCTGAACCTGCCGGACCTCGACGGCCTGGAGGTCTGCCGGCGGGTGCGGGAGTTCTCGGACGCCTACCTCCTCATGGTCACCGCCCGCCCGGGGGAGATCGACCGGCTCGAGGGCCTGGAGCTCGGGGCCGACGACTACATCAGCAAACCGTTCAGCCCCCGCGAGCTGCAGGCGCGGATCGAGGCGATGTTCCGCCGCCCGCGCGCCCGGGCCGAGCAGGCCGACGCGGAGGAGCTGCGCCGCGCGGCCGAGGTCCAGCGCAGCCTCCTGCCCGCGTCCGCCCCGGTCGTGGCCGGCTACGACGTCGCCGGCGCGTGCCGGCCCTCCCGCAGCGTGGGCGGGGACTTCTTCGACTGGTACGCCACCGGGGGCGGGCTGCAGGTCTCCCTGGCCGACGCCATGGGCAAGGGCATGGGCGCCGCGCTCATCGCCGCCACGGTCCGGGCGGTGCTGCGCTCGGCCGCCGGGCAGCCCGACATGGAGCAGGCCTTCCGGGACACCTGCCGCCACCTCGAGAGCGACCTCGCCCACTCCGACTCCTTCGTGACGCTCTTCCACGCCCGCCTGGACACCGCCCGCGGGGTCGTCGACTACGTCGACGCGGGCCACGGCCTGGGACTGCACGTCCGCGCGGACGGCGTCGACCGGCTCCGCCCGGGCGGCCCGCCCGTGGGCGCGGTGCCCGGCACGCACTGGACGCCCGGCCGCTTCGTCCTGGCGCCCGGCGACGCCCTCGTCGTCGTCAGCGACGGGCTCCTCGACGCCTACGAGGACGTGGACGAGGCCGTGCGCGCCGTGGCGGAGGCGGCGGCCCGCGGCGCGGACGCCCAGGCGGTCTGCACGGCCGTGCTCGACCTCGCCCGCGGCGACGTCCCGGGCGAGGAGGTCGCGGGCGACGACGTGACCGCGGTGGTCCTCCGGAGGCTGCCGGCGCCGGGAGACGTGGCATGAACCGCTTCCTCGTCCGGCTGCTGGTCCTGCTGACGGTGCTGCTGGGCGTCAACTACGTGACCTGGCGCTGGCTCGAGTCGCTGAACTGGTCGGCGTGGTGGATCGCGGTGCCGCTGGTGCTGGCCGAGACGTACAGCCTGATCGATGTGTGCCTGTTCGGGACGACCGTGTGGCGGCTCCGGCGCCGGGGGGACGCCCCTCCCCCGCCCCCGGGCGCCACGGTGGACGTCTTCATCACCACGTACAACGAGCCGCTGGAGATGGTCATGGACACGGCGCTGGCGGCGCAGCGGATCCGCCACCCGCACGAGACCTGGATCCTCGACGACGGCGCCCGGCCCGAGCTGGAGGCGCTCGCCGCACGGCACGGGCTGGGCTACCTGACCCGCAGCGCGGACTGGGCCGACCGGCCCCGGCACGCCAAGGCCGGCAACCTCAACAACGCCCTGATGCTCACCCAGGGCGAGTTCCTGCTCATCCTCGACGCCGACCAGGTGCCGGACCCGCGGATCCTGGACAAGACCCTCGGCTGGTTC
This sequence comes from Kocuria sabuli, assembly GCF_040981185.1. Taxonomy (NCBI): domain Bacteria; kingdom Bacillati; phylum Actinomycetota; class Actinomycetes; order Micrococcales; family Micrococcaceae; genus Kocuria; species Kocuria sabuli. The sequence goes on along the minus strand of NZ_JAVHZE010000011.1, from coordinate 91,056 downwards.
AACGACCGCAAGGTGGCGCTCGTCCAGACGCCCCAGTGGTTCGTCAACGTCCCGGAGCACGACCCGCTGGGCAGCCAGGCCCCGCTGTTCTACGGCCCCATCCAGCAGGGCAAGGACGGCTGGAACGCCGCCTTCTTCTGCGGCTCCAACGCGATCCTGCGCCGCGAGGCGCTCATGCAGCTCGGGCTCTCCGGCTACGTCCGGGAGGTCGAGCAGGACGTGAAGGACTCCCTGGCCCGCACCCGGGCGGCCCTGCGCCGGGCCCGGAAGTCCCCCGAGGCTGCCCATCCCGTGGTCGCGGGCATGCTCGACGACGTCGAGGCCGCCGCCCGCCGTGCCCGTGCCGAGCTCAAGGCCGGCGCCCCGCTCACCGAGCTGACCTACCGCCTGCAGCGGGAGGTGGACGCCGCCGCCCGGCGGACCGTCACGCAGGACTTCTCCCAAATCGAGGCGGACCTCGCCTCGATCGCGGCCCTGGACCTGCCCCCCGAGGACGGCATGGTGTGGCCGGACGATCTCGCCTCGGCGGTGGACCGGATGTCACGCCGCGACCTGTCCCCGCTGGCGGCCGTGGAGCCGGTCCGCCAGGTCCTCGAGGCGATCTCCGTGGAGCGCCCCGGGGAGGCCCTGCCGGTGATGCCCCTGGCCACGATCTCGGTCACCGAGGACATGGCCACCGCGATGCGCCTGCACGGCCTGGGCTGGCGCAGCGTCTACCACCACGAGGTGCTCGCCCACGGGCTGGCCCCCGAGGACCTGGGGACCATGCTCACCCAGCGCCTGCGCTGGGCGCAGGGCACCATCCAGGTGCTGCTGCGCGAGAACCCGCTGCTGCAGCGCCGGCTCGGGGCGGGACAGCGGCTGATGTACTTCGCCACCATGTGGAGCTACCTCAGCGGCTTCGCGGCCGTGGTCTACTTCGCCGCCCCGATCGTCTACCTGGTCCTGGGCGTGCTGCCCGTCACCAGCCTCAGCGCGGACTTCTTCGTCCGGTTCATCCCCTTCATGGTGGTGAACCAGCTGCTGTTCCTGGTGGTGGGCCGCGGCATCCCCACGTGGCGCGGACAGCAGTACAGCCTCGCCCTGTTCCCCGTCTGGATCAGGGCGTGCACCACGGCCGCGCGCAACGTGTGGTTCGGCCGCCCGCTCGGCTTCGCCGTGACCCCGAAGGTCCGGCAGGACAGCGGCCCCGCGTGGCACCTGATCCGCCCGCAGCTGGTGGTGATGGGACTGCTCACGGCGGCTCTCGTGGTGGGCACGGTCCGCCTGGCGGTGGGGCTGAACGAACCGGTGGGCACCCTGGTCAACGTGGCCTGGGTCGCCTTCGACCTGGTGGTGCTGAGCGTGCTCGTCACCGCCGCGAGATACACGGGTCACGACCCGCAGGAGAGGAATGCCGATGCAGTTCACGGTTGAGCAGAAGCCGACGTTCGCCCACATCACGGGCACCGGACGGCTCAACATGGTGGGGGCCCCGAAGCTCCGGGAGGTGGTGACCCAGGTCGTCAGCGACGGGAGCAACCACGTGGTCGTCGACCTCGGGGGCACCGAGTTCATGGACTCCTCCGGTCTGGGCGCCCTCATCGGGTGCCTGAAGCTGGCCCGCCAGGCCGGCGGCGACCTGCGGATCGCGAACGTCCGGCCCCAGGTGCGCATGGTCCTCGAGCTGACGAGCATGAACCGCGTGCTCACCCCCTACGACAGCGCCGACGCTGCGTTCGCCGATGACTGAGACCTCGCCCCGGCGCTCCCGGCGCGGTCCCGCCACCGCCCGGACCGTGGACGCCCTGCACGAGGACCTCGACGCCCTGTGGGAGGAAGCCCCTCACGTGCCCGACACCGACCGGATGGCCTTCACGCTGGCGGTCATGGAGGCGGCCGGCAACGTGGTGGTCCACGCGGTGCCCGCCGCGGAGGCGCCCATCGAGCTCGAGGTGGAACTCGCCGCCGGCCCGCACCGGCTGGAGGCGAGGATCTACGAGATCGGCGCCGCTGCGGCCGAGGTGGACCTCGACCGGGCCATGGCCGGGGAGCACCTCGAGTCCGGCCGGGGACTGGCCATGATCCAGGCCCTCGTGAGCCGGGTGGTGTTCGAGCGGCACGGGGACACGAACGTCTGGAAGCTGTGCCGGGAGTGCGGTCCGGACGGGTCGTAGCCCTCTCTCGGGAGTGGCCCGGCGGACGCAATGTCCCCTGATTTGCCTATGTGAATTGTCCGTCGTGACGCCTAGAATTGGCGGCAGGACAGCAAGTCAGGGGGCTACCGTTGTCATCTTCAGCACCGATCCGGGGGGCCGGTCCGGCCTCCCGCCGCGGGGAGTTCCGGCGGCGGGACGCGCACAGGACGAACAGGGGCAGCTCGTCATGATCGCCGCCATCATTCCCGCCCACGACGCGGCCGGCCGCGTCGAGCACGCGGTGACCTCGCTCCACCGCCAGACCCGCCCGCCGGAGCGCATCCTCGTCATGTCGGACGGCTCCACGGACGCCACGGTGGACGTGGCCCTCCAGGCCGGGGCCGAGGTCCTGCTCACCGTCGACAACCTGCACCACCGGGCCGGGGCGCTCAACCAGGCCCTGGGCACCGTCCGGATGGAGGCCGACGACCTCGTCCTGCTGCTCGACCCGGACGTCCAGCTGCCGCCGGGCTTCCTGGCCCGCGCCCTGACGGCGCTGGAGGACCGGAACGTGGGCGCCGTCTCCGCCCGGGCCGCCGCCGCCGGAGGCGTCGCGGCTCTGATCCGGTGGCGCGCGCTCGAGGACGTCCACCGGTCGTTCGGCCGCTACTGCGACGAGGGGCCGGTGACCGGGCAGATGCGCCTCGCCCTGGACCTGGAGGCGGTCGGCTGGCGCCTGTGCACGCCGCTGGAGGCCGAGCAGGACGCCGCCCCCGTCATTCCGGTCGGGCTGCTCCGAGACGCCCGGGCACAGCCGGCGGCCGCCTGAGCCGCAGGCGGTCCCGACCGGCCGCTCAGGGCCGGGCGGCGCGTCCGACGACCACGGCCGCCGCCCCGGCCAGCACCGTGGTGGTCAGGCACCCGATCGGGATGGGCAGGCAGCACCCGCCCACCGAGACGTTCGTGCCCCGCCGGGTGCGGGTCGTGTAGCGCGGGAACGGCAGCATCCGCAGACCGGATCGGTGACCGCCGCGGCCGTAGGGCCCGCCCCGGTAGCCGGGCAGGTCGTAGCCGGGGGCACCGTGGCCGGGCCCTCGCGGACCGGGGCGGCCGAGCCTCGAGCGGGCCCAGCGGGAGTCGAAGTCGTCGTCGGCCGCGCGGTAGTCGAACCCTGAAGCGTTCATGTCGTCCATCAAACCATCAGCAGGCTGTTGGGTCCATCCCCTGGCCCGCGGCTCCCGGAGATCGTCGGGGACGGCCGGGTCCTGCGCAGCGGGCCCGGGCGCCGGTGCAGCCGGTGGTGCTCAGCCCCGTTCCAGCAGCTCCCGCGCCCGCTCTACGTGCCCCCGCACCGCCTCGGCCCGGCGGACCACCGCGTCCAGTCGATGGGCCGCGGTCTCCTCGTCGGCGCGCATGAACCGCGCCATGGTGAGCGCCTCCGCGGCCTGGGCCATCGCGTTGCCGGCCCGGGAGAGCTCACGGTGGACGTCGTTGAGGTAGCCGCCCGTGGAGGCGGGGATGTCGTGGCTGGTGCTGGGTGCCGTGCGCTGCGCCGCGGTGCAGATCGCCCGCACCTCCGGCAGCAGGTCGGCGAGCTCGTTGGCCGTGGGCACCACGGACTGGGCGAGCGCCTTGTCGGGAAGGGTCTCGAGGATCTGGTGGAAACGGTCCAGACCTCGTCGGAACCGGTCGTGGGCGCGGCGCCACACGCCCAGACCCAGTTCGGCCTCGTCACGGCGAGCGGCGCGGTAGTCGCGCAGGAATGCCACGGGCGGTCCTTTCGGGAGGGAACAGTCCATCCTAAGGGGATCGGTGCGGCGCCCCGCGCGCCGGGACACCGGGGTGCGGGACGCGCGGGGCGCCCCCGGGCACGGGCGGCCCGGGGGCGGGGACGGCACGGGTGCTCAGGGGGTGAGCAGGACCTTGCCGATGTGCGTGCCGGAGTCGAAGTACTCGTGGGCCTGCGCCACCTCGTCCAGCGGGAAGGTCCGGTTGACCACCGGGACGATCCGTCCGGCCTCGACCTCGGGCCAGACGTGCTCGCGGAGCGCGGCCATGATCCGGGCCTTCTCCCCCGCGGGCCGGGCGCGCAGGGTCGTGCCGATGACGGCGGCGCGCTTGGCCATGAGCTTGCTCAGGTCCAGCTCCCCCGTGCGCCCGCCCTGCAGGCCGATGACGACGATCCGTCCGTTCACGGCCAGCGCGTCGAGGTTCCGGTCGAGGTACGCCCCGCCCACCACGTCGAGGACGATGTCCGCGCCGTGGCCGTCGGTCAGCTCCCGGACGCGCTCGACGAAGTCCTCCTCGCGGTAGTCGACCGTCTCGGCGCCGAGCTCCCGGGCGGCGTCCGCCTTCTCCGGGCTGCCGACCGTGGTCAGCACCCGCAGGCCCAGGGCCCGGCACATCTGGATGGCGTTGGTGCCGATCCCGCCGGTGCCGCCGTGGACGAGGACGGTCTCGCCCTGCCGGGCGGCGGCCGCCATGAAGACGTTGGAGAACACGGTGGCGCACACCTCGGGCAGCCCGGCCGCCGCCTGCGGGTCCACGCCCGCCGGGACGGGCAGGACCTGCGCGGCGGGGACCACGACCTCCTCGGCGTAGCCCCCGGAGTCCAGCAGCGCGACGACCTCGTCCCCGACCGCCGGCCCGGACCCGGCCGGGACCGAGGGCCCGAGCTCCTCCACCGTGCCCGAGACCTCGAGCCCGAAGACCTTCGAGGCACCCGGGGGGACCGGGTACCGGCCCTGGCGCTGCATGACGTCGGCCCGGTTGATGCCGGCCGCGCGGACGCGGATCCGCACGCCGTCGGGCGTGAGCTCGGGGGCGGGGACGTCGGTCACGGCGAGCACCTCCGGCCCGCCGGGGGTGGTCTCGAGCACTGCGCGCATCAGGGGGCCTTCCTGTGGGGGACGACGTGCGCTCCCCATTGTCTCCCCGCGTGCGGCCGGGGGCACCCGCAGCCGTCGGCCGTCGCCCACCGGCGAACACCGGCAGACCCCGGTGTCCATGGCGGGCGGCGGCCCGCGGCGGTGCCCGGTGGTGCCCGACGGCCGCCGGCGGCCGGCCGCGGCGCTCAGCGGATGGAGGCGTAGGCGTCCAGGGCGCGTGCGCGGCTGGCGGGCAGGTCCACGACCGGGGCAGGGTAGCCCACCGAGGGACCGAGCAGGCCCGGCTCGTGCGGGTCCACGCCGGTGTCCCCGGCTAGCTCCGGGATCCAGCGCCGGATGTAGCGGGCCTCGGGGTCGAACTTGCGCCCCTGCGTGAGCGGGTTGAAGATCCGGAAGAACGGGCTGGCGTCCGCGCCGGACCCGGCGACCCACTGCCAGTTTCCGGGCCCGGTCGCGGGGCAGGCGTCCACGAGGTGGTCCCAGAACCACTGCTCCCCGCTGCGCCAGTCGACCAGCAGGTTCTTGGTGAGCAGGGACCCGGCGACCATCCTGACCCGGTTGTGCATCCAGCCCGTGGCGAGCATCTGCCGCATCCCCGCGTCGGCCAGCGGGAAGCCGGTGCGCCCCTCCTGCCACGCCCCCAGGTCCCCGGTGGCCTCGGCCGGGTCCCGCCACGGGAACGCGTCGAACGCCGGGCGGACGTGGCGCACGTGCAGCTCCGGGACCTGGTGGAGCAGGTGCCAGTTGAACTCCCGCCAGCCCAGCTCCGTCAGGAACTTCTCCAGCCCCGGGGTGCTCCCGTGCTCGGCGCGGTGCCGCAGCGCCGCGTCCCACACCGCGAAGGGGCTGATCTCCCCCCAGCGCAGGTGCGGGGAGAGCCGGCTCGTGCCGTCGCGGTCGGGCCGGTCGTGGCCCTCGTCGTAGTCCTCGGCGCGGTCGAGGAAGTCGTCCAGCCGCTCCCACGCGGCGGCCTCGCCCGGCGTCCACGCCCCGGCCAGTCCGGCCGCGCGCCGGGCGGGGGGCAGCAGGCCCCAGTCCTCCGGGTCCTCGCCGGCGGCACGTGCCGCGACGGCCGGGTCCGCGCCCCGCCCCGCCGGCGGGGCGGGCAGCGGCTGGCGGATCTCCAGGGTGCGCAGGGCCTTCCAGAAGGGGGTGAACACCTTGTAGGGCCCGCCGGCCCCGGTGCGCAGGGCCCACGGCTCGTGCAGCAGCGACGCCTGGAAGGAGTGGGCCTCCACCCCGTGCTCCGCGCACCACTGCTTCACCCCGGCGTCCACGGCGAGCTCGGGGCCGCCGTACCGGCGGTTCCAGGTGATTCCTCCCGCACCGGTGCGGCCGAGGAGCTCGGGGACCACCTCGCCCGCGGGTCCTCGGCGCAGCACGAGCGGGATGCCCAGCTCGTCGAGGGAGGCCCGCAGGGACCGCAGCGACCCGTGCAGCCACCACCTCGACGCCGTGCCCGGTGCGCGCACGCCCGCCGACTCCTCGTCCAGGACGTAGAGGGCCACCACCTCGCCCCGCCGGCACGCGGCCTCGAGGGCGGGGTGGTCGGTGACGCGCAGGTCGTCCCGGAACCACACGATCGTCGTCGTCCCGTGGGCGGGGCTCTCGGGTGCGCTCACGCGCCCACCCTAGCCGGGGCTTTGCTGGCGTTCCCAGCTCCGTGGAAGAATGGGCGGCGCGCTCCGCCGCCCGTTCCTCCACGGCCCCGGCGAGCGCGAGGAAGGTTGTCCGAGCGGCCTAAGGAGCCGGTCTTGAAAACCGGTGTGCGGTGACCCCGTACCAAGGGTTCAAATCCCTTACCTTCCGCTCCTGCCACGGCCCCCGGCGCCCCGCGCCGGGGGCCGTGGTGCTGCCGCAGGGCTCCTGCGCCCGGCTTCCGGCACGCCGCCGAAATGTGCCCGCCACGACGCCCGGCGTTCACGTGTGCGTGCTCAAATGGGGACATCGACCCGTCACCCCGCTCCCGGAGGAGCCTCTCATGATCCTCAAGAAGCACAGTCCTGCCCTGCACGCGGCCCTGGCCGCCGGCGTCGTCACCTCGTCCGTCCTGGTCCTCCCCGCGGCGTACGCCGACGAGACCGTGGTCGCGCCGCCCAGCTCGGCTACGGACGGGCAGACGGACGTCGACCTGCTCTACTTCAACGACTACCACGGCCGGCTCGCCTCGGACCCGGTGCTCTTCGCGGGTGCGATCGAGCAGCTGCGCGCCGAGAACGAGGACGGCACGCTGCTGCTGTCCGGCGGCGACAACGTGGGCGCCTCGGAGTACGTCTCGGCCGTCCAGCAGGACAACCCCACCCTGGACGTGCTCAACGCCCTGGAGCTGGACGCCTCCGCCGTGGGCAACCACGAGTTCGACCAGGGCGTCGACGACCTCACCGGACGGATCACCGAGCGCGCCGACTTCCCCTACCTCGCGGCCAACGTCCTCGGCCCCGACGGTGCGCCCGTCACCGACGCCTCCGCGACCTTCGAGGTCGACGGCGTGAGCATCGGCGTGGTCGGCGCCGTCACCCAGCAGACCGCCACGCTCGTCTCGCCCGCCGGGATCGAGGGCATCACCTTCGGCGATCCCGTCGAGGCGGTCAACGCCGAGGCCGAGCGGCTCGAGGCGGCGGGGGCCGACGTCGTCGTGGCCCTGTACCACGAGGGCGTCGCGGACGCCTCCGACGTCCTGGCAGACCGGCTGGTGGCCGGCACCTCGGAGACCGTGGACGTGGTGTTCAACGGCCACACCCACGACGTCTACGACGAGGCCGTCGACCTCGACGGCGACGGCGACTTCGAGCGCGCCGTGCTGCAGGCCGGCTCCTACGGCGGCAGCCTCGGCCGGGTCTCCTTCAGCTACGACCGGGAGGCCGACGACGTCGACCTCACCACCGAGGTGCTCGACGTCGGCGAGACCGTCACCGCGACCGAGGACGAGCTGGTGGCCCAGTACCCCCGCGTCGCCCGGGTCGCCGAGATCGTGGCCGCGGCCGAGGCCGAGGCCGTCGAGCGGGGCAGCACCCCGGTCGGGCAGATCACCGGGGACATCACCACCGCCTACGGGCTCCGGGACGGGCAGCCGGCCCGCGACGACCGCGGCGCGGAGTCCAGCCTGGGCAACCTCGTGGCCGAGTCCATCCGCTCCACCCTCCAGGAGTCCGACGGCGTGCAGATCGGCCTGATCAACCCCGGCGGCCTGCGCGCGGACCTGATCTGGGCGGACGACCCCGGCGAGGCCGTCGATGGCGACCGCGACGGCCAGGTCACCGAGGCCGAGGTGAACCAGGTGATGCCCTTCGCCAACAACCTCAACACCGTCACCCTCACCGGCGAACAGTTCAAGCAGGTCCTCGAGCAGCAGTGGCAGCCCGAGGGCTCGTCCCGGGCCTATCTGCAGCTGGGGCTGTCGGACAACGTCTCCTACACCGCCGACCCCTCCCGGCCGGCCGGTGACCGGATCACCTCCATCACGGTCGACGGCGCGCCCTACGACCCCGCGGCCGGCTACGTCGTCGGCTCCGTCTCCTTCCTGACCTCGGGCGGCGACAACTTCACCGCGCTCGCCGAGGGCACGGACCTCACCGACACCGGCCGGATCGACCGCGAGGCCCTCGCGAGCCACATCGCCGCGAGCTCGCCGCTCAGCCCGCAGTTCGACCGACGCTCGGTCCAGCTCACCGGCGCCGCCGCCGAGGGCTGCACCGTGGGCTTCGACGTCTCCTCCCTCGACATGACCTCCCTGGGCGCTCCGGACAACACCTCGCTGTCCGTGCGCGCGGGCGGGCCGGACGGGACGGAGCTCAGCACGGTGCCGGTCTCCGACGGCGCGGCATCGGTCCGCATCGACACGACCGGGCCGGTCGACGACGCGGCCGTGTGGCTGGTCGCCGATCCCAGCGGCACCCGGGTGCGCGTGCCGGACGCCGTCCTGGACCTGGCCGCGGACTGCGCCACGGAGCCGGAGCCCACCGAGCAGCCGGCGCAGGAGCCCACGCAGGAGCCCAGCGAGGAGCCGACGCAGCAGCCGACCGAGGAGCCCACCGAGCAGCCCGCACAGGCACCCACCGACGAGCCGACGCAGCAGCCGACCGAGGAGCCCACCGACGAGCCCACCCAGGAGCCGCAGACCCCCGCCGACCTGTTCCGCGACCTGTGGCAGCAGGTCCGGTCCTGGCTGGCCCAGCTCGTCCAGTCGCTCTTCGGCCGGCTCGGCTGACCTCCGCTGATTCTCTCCCCCCTGACCGAAGGGACCCTCCCACCGTGAAGAAGCTGCTCTCCCTGCCCCTGAGCGGGGCCCTGGCGGCGGCGCTGCTCGCCGCCCCGCTGACCGTGCCCGTGCACGCCGCCCCGGACGGGACGGACGTGGTCATCAACGAGGCCTACACCAACGGCGGCTCGGCCAACGCCGTCTACCGGCACAAGTTCGTCGAGCTCTACAACCCCACCTCCGAACCCGTGGACCTCACCGGCTGGACGCTGCAGTACCGGGCCGCGGGCGGCGCCGGGCCGGCCGCCCCTGTCGCGCTGTCCGGGACCATCGCCCCGGGCGGCTACTTCCTGGTCCAGGGCAGTTCCAACGCGGACAACGGCGAGGCTCTGCCCGCCTCCGACCTGGCCACGTCGTTCAACCCCGGAGGCGTCTCCGGAACCATCGTGCTCTCCGACGGCGCCGAGCCCCTGACCGCGCCCACCGGCTCCGTGACCGGTGCGGACCGGATCGTGGACCTGCTCGGCTACGGCACGTCCAACACGTTCGAGACCACCCCCGCCACGGGCCCGGCCGCGAACAACGACCCGAAGTCCATGACCCGCACCAACGGCGTGGACACCGACGACAACTCCGCCGACTTCACCGCCACCGGCACCGTGACCCCGCAGGGCTCCGGCGGCAGCACCCCGGCTCCGGAGCCCGCGCCGACTCCCGAGCCCACGCCCACGGCCCCGCCCGTCAGCCTCCCCGTCCGGGAGATCCAGGGCACCGGGGACGTCTCTCCGGTGAACGGGCGGACCGTGACCACCCGCGGCGTCGTCACCGCCGTCTACGCCACCGGAGGCCTCGACGGCTGGTACATCCAGACCCCCGGCACCGGCGGCGACCTCGAGCTCGGGCAGCACGAGGCGTCGGACGGCGTCTTCGTGTACTCGCCCTCGGCCGTGGCGGACGTGGAGCTCGGCCAGTACGTGGAGGTCACGGGGACGGTCGCCGAGTACTTCGGCCAGACGCAGATCAGCGTGCGCCCCGACGGGCTGACGGTCCTGGACGAGACCGCCGAGGCCGTCAAGCCGGCCGCGGTCCGCTGGCCCGCCGACGACGCCGGGCGCGAGACCCTCGAGGGCATGCTGCTCGATCCGGCCGGCGAGTTCGTGATCACGGACAACTACGGCCTCAGCACCTACGGGGAGATCGGACTGGCCGCGGGCACCACGCCGTTGCTGCAGCCCACCGCCGTCGGCGCCCCCGGCTCCCCGGAGGCCGCCGCCCAGGCCGCCGACAACGCCGCCCGCAGGGTCCTGCTCGACGACGGCGCGACCACCGACTACGGCAGGCCCGCCAACGCGTCGGTGCCGCTGCCCTACCTGACCCCGGACACCCCGATGCGGATCGGCGCGCCCGTCGACTTCGTGGCGCCGGTGGTGCTCGGCTACTCCTTCGACGAGTGGCGTCTCCAGCCCACGACGCACGTGACCGGCGAGAACCCCGAGGACGCCCCGGTCCTGGCCGAGAACACCCGCACCGCCGCCCCGGAGGACGTGGGCGGCGACCTCCAGCTCGCCACGTTCAACGTGCTGAACTACTTCACGACCACCGGCGAGGAGCTCTCCGGCTGCTCCTACTACACCGACCGCGCCGGGGACCCGATCACCGTGCGCGGGGGCTGCCTCGCCCGCGGCGCGGCCGAGCAGGAGGACCTGGAGCGCCAGCAGGTCAAGATCGTGGCCGCGATCAACGCCCTCGGCGCCGAGGTGGTCTCCCTCGAGGAGATCGAGAACTCCGCGAAGTTCGGCAAGGACCGGGACCAGGCCCTCTCCGACCTGGTCGACGCCCTCAACGCCGCGGCGGGGGCCGAGGTCTGGGCCTTCGTGCCGTCGCCGGCGGACCGGCCCGCGCTCCAGGACGAGGACGTCATCCGCACGGCGTTCATCTACCGGCCCGACGCGGTCGGCACCGTGGGCGAGTCCGTGATCCTGCAGGACGAGGAGAACTTCGACAACGCCCGGGAGCCGCTGGCCCAGACGTTCCGCCCCGCCGGCGGGACCGCCGACGACGACTTCACGGTGGTGGTCAACCACTTCAAGTCCAAGGGCTCCGCGCCCAGCTCCGGGCCGAACGCCGACGCCGGGGACGGCGCCGGTGCCTGGAACGCCGACCGCACCGCGCAGGCCCGGGCGCTGGTGGCCTTCGCCGAGCAGCTGAAGACCTCGCAGGGCACGGACCGCGTCCTCCTGACCGGCGACTTCAACTCCTACGACCAGGAGCACCCGATGCGGGTCGTGCACGACGCCGGCTACGTGAACCTGGCCCCCGAGGGCGAGTACTCCTACGCCTTCGGCGGCATGGTCGGCTCCCTCGACCACGTGCTGGCCTCCCCCTCGGCGGCCGAGCTCGTCACGGGGTCGGACATCTGGGAGATCAACGCCCACGAGTCCGTGGCCCTGGAGTACAGCCGGCACAACTACAACGTGGTGGACCTCTACGCGGCGGACCCGTACCGTGCCTCCGACCACAACCCGGAGGTCGTGGGCCTGGCCTTCGCCGCCGCGGAACCCGCCGAGCCGCAGAAGCCGGGCAGGGGCAACTCCGGGGAGCACCCCGGCAGGGGCAAGCCCGGGGAGCACCCCGGCAAGGGCGTCCGGGAGCACGCGAGCGACCGTGCCCGGGTGGTCCTGCAGGGCCGCTTCGGCTGAGCTCCTGCCGCGCCGAGCGACTCCGCGCTGAGCTCCTCGTGCGCCGACCGACCCCGTTGTCCTCCGGCGACCACGGCAGACCCTGGTCACCCGGGGACGGCGGGGTCACCCGCGGAGAGGAGCGGGGCCCAGCACCGCCTCGGCGACGCGGTCGGCGTCCGCCAGCGTCCGGGCGCCGAGCTCCGCCGGGGCGCCGGCCTCGGCTGCGATCGCCACGCCCCACTGCACGGCGGACAGCTGGAGCCCGAGCACGTGGACGCCGGGCTCCACGCCGCCGTCGACCCGCACGGCCCGGTACGGGGGCCGGCTGACGTCGAGGCCGGTGCTGGGGACGGTCGCGACGCCGTCCCGGGTCTCCATCGCCCGGACCCGCGCCAGGCCCTCCCGGTGCATCGAGGACAGCAGCGGCGAGATGTTGCGGCGGACGTCGTTGGGCGGGGACATCGCCTCCACCAGGTGCTCGGCGTGGAACGGCTCCCCCTTGACCCAGGGCGAGCCGGCCACGAACCGGCCCTCCTCCTCGTCCACGAGGAACTGCGGGTCCGGGCCCAGGAAGCGGACCACGCCCGCGCGGGCCAGGGCCGCGAGCTGCTGGGTCCGCAGCACGGGCGGCCCGGAGGCGAGACCCTCCACGAAGGGCTCGAAGGTGCGGCGCAGCTCGTCGGTCCAGGAGGCGTCGGCGATGCCGAGGTCGGCGAGCACGGCCTTCAGCACGGTGCGCGCGGCGTTGAGCGAGGCGATCGCCATCTGCAGCGGGTCGTCCTCCCCGGCGAGGGCGCCGTGCACGTCCCGGTCCAGGTGGTGGACCACGGCGGCCGCGTACTCGTCGTGGGAGTCGAAGCCGACCCCCTCGAACGGCCGGGCGAGCCGGATCGCGTTGAGCTGCCGGCCCGGCACCACCGCGGACGCGATGAGCCGCTCGGCGCGGGAGGTCCAGGGCCCCTCCGGGTGCTCGTCGCCGCCGCTGAGCACCTCGTCGAAGCGCGCCAGGAAGTCCTGCGGGTCGGCCTCGAAGGCGTCCGGGTCGGTCCGGGCCAGGACCGTGTAGTAGTTCCACTGGGCGTCCTTGCGGATCAGCGGGTAGAGGTCCGTCTCGAAGGACAGGGGCCCGTCCGCCCGCACCGCGAGCGCCCGCACGGCGTCGAGGGTGAAGAACCGGGTCGTCAGGGTCCTCGCGTAGTAGCCCTCGAGCACGGACTTGGAACGGTAGGGGACGCCGCGGCGGGAGCCGGCCACGATCACGGGCTCCCGCCCGGACGGGTGGTAGACGTAGCGCTCCCCCTCCTGGGTGTAGATCCCGCCCCGGCCCTCGGTGACCTGGGCCAGGACGTCGCAGAAGTTCAGCCCCATCCCGCGCACCAGCACGGTCCGCCCGGCCGGCAGGTCGTCCCAGTGGACGTCGGCGGGCACGGCCGGCGGCCAGTAGGTCAGCCCCAACTCCGCGGCGCCGTCCACGAGCTCCTGCTGGTCCGGGCGCAGGTCGGCGTCGAGGTGGCCGAGGGCGAGCACCACGGCGTCGGCCGGCAGGTTCTGCCCGCCGCTGATCTCCACGTCGTAGCGGTGCCGGGCCTGCTCGCGCACGTGCACGCCCACGGCCTCGGCCCGGTGCACGGTCAGCTCCGCCGAGCCCGGCAGGGCGTCCCGCAGGGTGCGGAAGATCCAGTCGAGGTACACCCCGTAGATCCGCCGGGAGGGGTAGGACGTGGAGGTCATCCGGGTCAGGTGCGCGGCGTCGTCGGGGTCCACGGCGATCTCCCCGGACACGGCCGCGAGCCGCCAGTGCTCGAAGCTCATGTTCCGCAGCGGCCCCACCGGGTCCACGGGGAGCACGCCGTCGTCGGCGATCACCGTGGGGAACAGCGACGGAGTGTTCATCAGGTACAGCGGGGACTGGTTCGGGCGCCACACGTGTCCGGGCCCGGGCGGGAAGGGATCGACGACGTCGATGCGCACCCGGGTGCCCGACGCCGCCGAGCGGGCCGCGAGCCGCTCCACCACGGAGAGCCCGCGCGGGCCGGCCCCGATCACCGTGACGCGTCGTTCGGTCCCTGTCCTGCCCGTCGTTCCCATGCCCACCAGGGTATCGACCCGCACGAGGAGCGCCGGACCGGGGCGGCGCCTACGATGGCGGACATGACCGAGACCGCTGAGCCCGCAGCCCACCCGACCGCCGAGCAGCCGCACGACGAGAACTTGTGGCTGGAGGAGATCACCGGCGAGGCACCCCTGCAGTGGGTCGCCCGGCAGAACGCCCGCACCCTGGCGGCGCTCGAGGGCCCCACGCTGCGCCGGCTCGAGGCGGACGTGCTCGCGGTCATGGACTCGACCGAGCGGATCCCCATGGTCGCCAAGCACGGGCCGCTCTACTACAACTTCTGGCGCGACGCCGAGCACCCCCGCGGCGTCCTCCGCCGCACCACCTGGGAGTCCTGGCTGAGCGAGGACCCGCAGTGGGAGCTCCTGCTCGACGTCGACGCGCTGGCCGCCGAGGAGGGCGTGGAGTGGGTCTACGGCGGCGCCCGGCTGCTGCGCCCGCAGTACACCGGCGGGGAGCACCGGCGGGCGCTGATCAGCCTCTCCCCCGACGGCGGCGACGCCAAGCGGGTGCGCGAGTTCGACCTCGAGCAGAAGCGGTTCGTGCCCGGCGGCTTCGACGTCCCCACGGCGAAGTCCTCGGTCAGCTGGGTCGACGCGGACACCGTGCACGTGGGCACCGACGTCGGCCCCGGCTCGATGACCACGTCCTCGTATCCCCGCACGGTGCGGGTGCTGCGCCGGGGCCAGGAGCTGGCGCAGGCCCGCCAGGTGTTCGAGGTGGACGAGCAGCACGTCCAGGCGGTTTTCGTGCGCGACCACACCCCCGGGTTCGTCCGTGACCTGGCCGTGGACGTGGTCGACTTCTTCTCCTCCCGCACCTACCTGGTGCGGGAGGACGAGCTGGTCCACGTCGACGTGCCCGACAGCGTCACGGTGGACCTGCACCGGCAGTGGCTGCTGCTGCGGCCCCAGGAGGAGCTGGAGCTGGACGGGACCGTCCACCCCGCGGGCTGCCTCCTGGCGGCCGAGCTCGAGGCCTTCCTGGCCGGGGACCGGTCCGTGACGCCCGTGTTCGTCCCGGACGAGCGCACCGCGCTGCAGTCCTGGTCCTGGACGGCCGACCGGCTGATCCTCAACCTGCTGCGTGACGTGTCCTCGGTGGTGCGGATCGCCGAACCGGGCCCGTGGACCACCACCGAGCTGCCGGGGGCGCCGGCGCTGTCCAGCCTGGACGCCTACGCCGTCGACGACGAGGACCCGGAGGCGGGCAACGACTACTGGCTCGTGGCCACCGGGTTCCTCACCCCGACCACCGTCTCCCGGGGCACCCTTCCGGCGGGTCCGGGCGCCGGGGCGCCGCCGCGCGTGGCGCGGACCGCGCCCGCGTTCTTCGACGCGGCGGGCCTGAGCGTCGAGCAGCACTTCGCGGTCTCGGCGGACGGCACCCGGGTGCCCTACTTCCAGGTGGGCCCCGCCGACCTCGCCCTCGACGGCGGGAACCCGACGCTGCTCTCCGGCTACGGCGGCTTCGAGGTCTCCCGCACCCCCGCCTACTCCGGGGCGCTCGGGCGGTCCTGGCTGACCCGCACCGACGCCGCCGGCCGCTCCGGGGTCTACGTGCTCGCCAACATCCGCGGCGGCGGGGAGTACGGCCCGGCGTGGCACCGGGCCGCGCTGCGGGAGCACCGGCACCGCGCCTACGAGGACTTCGCCGCGGTGGCGGCGGACCTGCAGGCCCGCGGCGTGTGCTCGCGGCGGCGCCTGGCGTGCTCGGGCGGGTCCAACGGCGGGCTGCTCGTGGGCAACATGCTCACCCGGTGGCCGGAGCTGTTCGGCGCGGTCTCGTGCGGGGTGCCGCTGCTGGACATGCGCCGCTACACGAAGCTCTCCGCCGGCTACTCCTGGATCGCCGAGTACGGCGACCCGGACGACCCCGAGCAGTGGGAGTCCGTGCGCACGTTCTCCCCGTACCACCTGCTGCGCGAGGGGCAGGACTACCCGCCGGTCCTGTTCTGGACCGCCACGAGCGACGACCGCGTGGGCCCCGTGCAGGCCCGCAAGACGGCGGCCCGGATGCTGGGGCTGGGCCACGAGGACGCGTGGTTCTACGAGGCCACCGAGGGCGGGCACGCGGGCGCGGGCGACAACAAGCAGGCCGCCCGTCTGCACGCCCTCTCCCACGAGTTCCTCTGGGCGGCGCTGCACCGGGACTGAGCCCGGGGCGGCTCAGCGCCTCTCGCGGTCGGGGACGATCCAGCCCATCACGAGGGAGACCACCCCGATGATCAGGGTGGCGAGCACCGCCGTCCAGAGGAAGGAGTCGATCTCCAGCCGCAGCGGGGTGAAGGAGCTCAGCCAGGACGTCAGCCACAGCATCGCCGCGTTGACCACGACGGCGAACAGTCCCAGCGTGAGGCAGGTGATCGGCAGGGACAGGATCGACAGCACGGGGCGCACGACCGCGTTCACGACGCCGAAGACCAGGCCGATGAACAGGTGCGCCAGGACCGACGCCGCGGTCCCGCCGCCGACGGCCGAGACCACGGACGGGTCCGCCGTCAGCTCCATCCCGGGCAGGATCCAGGCGGCCACCCAGATGGCGAGCGCGTTGACGAGGACGCGGAGCAGGAAGGACATGGCACCATCCTGTCAGGCGCGGCGGGTCACGGCGGCCCATCCGACGAGAGCGGCCGCCCCGCACAGCGCCAGGCCCAGCGTGAGGGCGATCCGCTCCGCGTCCACGGCGGGCCGCCAGGTGACGCACTCCCCCTTGACCACGTAGACCCCGGCCGGTTCGGCGCGGACGCCGTAGCCCACGCCCGAGCCGCTGCCGGAGCTGTCCTTCTCCTGGCCCGCGCCGCCGCCCCCGCCGCCCCAGCCGCGGACGCGCGCCACGGGGACGATCGTGGCGCCGTCCGTCTCGTAGGCCTCGCCGAAGACCCGGCGCACGGTGACGGCGTCGACGGCCTGCTCGAGGACGGAGCGGTCGGTGGCACCGGGCTCCCACCGCGGTGCGGTCCGCCCGGCGGCCGGGCCGGACGGGACGTCGGGCTGGTGCTCGGACATGGTGTTCCCCCCGGGGTCGGACCGTCGGCGACGCTGTCCACCAGTCTAGGAAGCGCTCCGCGGGCGGTCACGGGCTCGCCCGCAGATGACGGGCGGCACCGGGGTGGGCGCTCCGCGGGCCCCGGAACGCGGAACACCCCGGACCGACCGGTCCGGGGTGTTCCCGGCGTCCTGGGACGCCGTGCGTGCGGAGACGGGGGGATTTGAACCCCCGGTCGAGTTTAACCCCGACCCTTCATTAGCAGTGAAGTCCATTCGGCCGCTCTGGCACGTCTCCATCCGTCGCCCACCGCGCCGGGTGGACAACACAGGCCAGCTTAAGCGAGGACCGGGCGCGGGGTCAAAGCCGGTCGTGCGCGGCCGGCCGCGGGGCCACCGACCGGTAGAGCCGGTCGAGGTCCGCGGCGACCCGCTGGGCGCCGTAGACGGAGCGGACCTCGTGCGCCATCTCCTCCGGGCCGAGCAGGTCCGGGGCCGCGACGACGTCGAGCACGGCCCGGCCGAAGGCCTCCGGGGTGCGCTCGGCCACGAGCCGCCCGTTGCGCGGGTGCACGAAGTCCCGCTGCCCGCCCACGGCGCCCATGACCACGGGCCGGCCGGCCGCGAGCGCCTCGGCCGCCGCCACGCAGAAGGTCTCGGAGCGGCTGGGCAGCAGGAAGACGTCGGAGGCGGCCAGGCGCTGCTGGACCTCCTCGGCCCCCACGGTGCCCGCGAGCAGCACCCTGCCCTCGAGGCCGAGCTCGCGCACCCGGTCCCGGACGTCCGCCTCGAGGGCCCCGGCCCCGCACCAGGTGAGACGGACGTCGTGGCCGGCGTCCCGGAGCCAGGCGACCGTGTCGACGGCCAGGAGCGGGTCCTTGAGGGCGCGCAGGGCGCCGACGGCCACGAGCTCGAGCGTGCTCCCGCGCGGAGGGGCCGTGACGTGCTCGGCGTGGTCCACCACGTTGCCGATCCGCTCGACCCTCGACGCCGGGGCGAAGCGGCGCAGCACCTCGCACATCATGGAGCTGACCCCGGTGACGCGGTCGGGCGCCCGCAGGATCCGGCGGCTCCACGCCAGGCGCCGCCACAGCGGCCCGTTCTGCTCGGGCGTGAGCACGCCGTTCCAGTGCTCGGTGTGCACCCACGGGCGGCGCCGGGCGAAGGGCAGGCAGACGAGCGCGGCCGAGAAGGGCATCGTGTGCAGGACGTCCGCGCCCGCGAGGTGACGGCGGATCCCGGCGTAGGCGCGCAGCACCGTGGCCGGGTGCAGGGGGTGGAACGGGAGCCGGAGCACGGGCACGCCGTCCCACCGCTCCTGGACGGCCGCCCCGGTGCGCAGCAGCCGCACGTGCAGCACGCGGACGTCGTGGTGGCGGGCGATCGCACGGACGTGCCGGGGCACGAACGGTGTCTCCCCCGGTCGTTGGGCGGAGGGGTACCAGGTGGTGACGACCAGGACGCGCACGGCGCTCAGCCCCGCCCGGTCCCCGGGCGGGCGGGGACGTCGACGGGCACGGGGCAGTTGGGTGCGGCGGCGCGGGAGGTCATGGACCCAGCCTAGCGACGCGCCCGGGCCCGCCCCGGAGCGCCGGGCGGGTGGACCGGCCCCGAGTAGACTCGGGCGCGATGACCAGCCCAGCCCCCGGGTCGGCCGCATGATGTCCCAGTTGCGCTCGATCCTCTTCCCGGCCCCCAACCACGCGAACGTCGACAACCCCCTCGGGTCGGCATTCGCGCTGACCGTGGTGGCCGTGTTCGTGCAGGGCCTGTCCCGCTTCGGCTACAGCGTCCTGGTGGGGCGCCTGCTCGGCCAGGAGGTCCTGGCCGAGGTGAACCTCACGATCTCCCTCGCCCTGTTCCTCGTGCTGCTGTGGCCGCAGGCCTCGGGCACTGCGGCCTCGAAGTTCATCGCGATGGCTCGGGGTCGCCAGGACCGGGACGCGCAGGCCGCCACGGCGTCGTTCACGGCGACCAGCGCGTCGGCGGGCATGGCGGTGCTCTCGGTCTCGGCGGTGCTCTACGCCGCCTTCGTGATGGGGCTCTCGTGGGGGTACGCGGTCTCGTCGGGACTGCTCCTGCTCTCCCTGTCCGCCTACAACTTCGTGCGCGGCGTGCGCACGGGCAACAACCAGTTCGTCACCACGACGGCGTGGGACACCATCAGCTCCTTCCTCACCCTCACCCTGCTGCTGCTGGTGCTCCTGGCCGGCTGGCACTGGGTCCTGCTGCTGCCGCTGATCACCGGCTACGCGGTCTACGCGCTGCCCGCGTGGCCCCGGCGCAGCCGCGCCCGCCTCGACCCGGCCCAGCGCCGGGAGATCCTGCGCTTCACGGCCTGGGGCTCCGCCCACATCATGGCGGCCAGCGGGCTGATGCAGCTGTCCCTCGTCATCGGCGACCACTTCGCCTCGAAGCCCGAGGTCGGTCTCTACGCCGCCGCCGTGTCCCTCGCGACCCCCGCCAGCATGCTCTCCGGGGCCATGCTCACGGCCCTGTCCCCCAGCGTGGCGCGGATGTTTTCCGCCGGGGACACCGCCGGGCTGACCCGGCAGGTGGACGCCATCCTGCGCACCATGGTCACCGTGTTCCTGCCGGTCTTCGGGGTGGGCATCCTGTGGGCCGAGCCCGTGCTGCTGATCTTCGGGGAGGAGTTCCAGGACGCCGAGCCGCTGCTGGTGGTGCTGTTCTTCGCGGTCTCGGCCACGAGCTTCAACGCCGCGAACGCCCGGCTCAACGGCACCGAGGCCTGGGGCATCAAAGCCCTCGCCGCGGCCAACGGCCTCGGCCTGGCCGCGGGGGTGGGCACGATGCTCCTGCTGGGCCCGGAGCTCGGGATCATGGCCTCGGCCCTCGGCTACCTCGTGGGCTCGCTGCTCAGCGCGCTCCTGCCGCTGCTGGTGGTCTGGCGGCTGGACCGGATGCGGTGGGGCGGGGTCGTGCTGCGCATCGCCGTCGGCTACGCGATGGTCCTGGGCGGGCTCCAGGTGCTCGGCCCGGAGTTCCGCGTGCTGCCCGCGCTCGGGGTGACCGCCGTGTTCCTGGCGGTCTGGGCCGGGCTCAGCGCCCGGGACCTGCGGCCCATGGTGCGCGCCGTCGGGGGCAGGTTCCGGCGCTGAGCCGCCGGCCCGCGGCTCAGCCGCCGGGGAGCTGCGGCACCCGGCCCTCGACCTGCTGCTCGAACTGCTCCGCGTAGGCGGGCGCCATCGTGAGCACGTAGTCGCGGGGCATGTGGTTGTCGTCCATGTAGACCCAGCGGTTGCCGATCCGGGACGGGCACGTGCCGCCGGGGCAGACCCAGTCGCTCATGTCGATGTTGACGAAGTTCTCGTGCTCCGCCTCCAGCGCGTCCGCCGGGTTCCGCGGGGCGAGCTTCTGGTCCCGCGGCGGGTTGCAGCGCTCGGCGTCGGGGCCCTCCTGGTCGATGCAGGTGACCATGTTGAAGGGGAAGCGCGGGGTGTCCCGGATGCCGACCACCGTGATGCCCCGCGAGCCGAGGTCCTCGAGGACCTGGTCGAAGCCCGGGGCGATGCGCTCGTCGGGCCCGTCGGTCGAGGTCACGGTGGAGGTGGTGAACACGACGTCGATGCCCTGCTCCTCGATGTACCGGTCCGTGAGCCGGATCAGCTCCTGGCACTCGGTGTTGTCGGTGGTCTCCACCGGCTGGTAGCGGCAGGCGCCCTTGACAGCGGAGAGCAGGTTCCAGCCGCGGTCCTCGGCCACTCGCTGGAACGCCGGCAGCCACTGCTCGGCGTGCGAGTTGCCGATCACCATCGCGTCGACCTCCGCGTCCGGGTCCACCGGCAGGGCCGTGCAGGCCACCACGTAGTCGCCGAACCAGTCCTCCGTCGCCGCGTCGCAGTCCTCCGGCAGGGCGGACCACTGGCCCTCCCGGACCAGCGGGTTCGGGATCGTGGGGACCTGCGGGTCCTGCTCCCGGTCGAAGCCCTCGGCGAGGACGGCGGCGCCCGGGTTCTCCACCGCCGCCCGCTCCGCGGCCTGCTGGGCGTGCCGGTCCAGGACGGTCCGGGCGCCCGCCGCGGGCACCAGCACGAGGGCCACGCACAGCACGATCAGCCCGAGCTGGCGCGCGACGGTCCCCGCCGCGGGGCGCAGCGGGCGCTCGACGAGCCGCTGCACCAGCACGCCCAGGACGATGCTGCCGACGAGGATGGCCAGGCCGTGCAGCAGCGTGGCCTTCTCCCGGTCCGTGACCACCAGGTAGGTCACGAGCACGGGCCAGTGCACGAGGTAGACGGCGTACGACGCCTCGCCGAGGACCAGCAGGGGACGCCGGCTGAGCAGGGCGTCGGCCCCGCGGGGATCGCCGGTGTGCCCGGCGAGGATCACCAGGGCGGCCCCGGCCAGCGGCCACAGCGCCGCCCAGCCGGGGAAGGACCCCTGGACGTCCAGCACCAGACCGCACACGGCGATGGCCACCAGGCCCGTCCAGCCGAGGACGAGGCGCACGGCGCCGGGCAGGGTGAAGCCCCGCAGCACGGCCAGCGCCAGCAGCGAGCCGAGGGCGAACTCCCACAGCCGGGCCCGGGTGTCGAAGTAGGCGAACGCCTGGGTCTCCCGGGTGGAGACCACCGAGAAGGCGAACGAGAGGGCGAAGACGGCGCCGAAGACCCCGGTCGCGACCGCGCCGACGGACCACCCGGTGCGCCGTGCCAGCAGGCCGCACAGGGCCAGCAGCAGCGGCCAGAGGAGGAACACCTGGCCCTGCACGGACAGGGACCAGAAGTGCTGGAAGGGGCTGGCCCGGGAGGAGTCCGCGGCGTAGTAGTCCACCGCGTTGAACGCGAGCACCCAGTTCTGGGAGTACAGCACCGTCGCCGCCGCCTCCTCGATCGCGGCGTACCACCGGTCGGAGGGGAACAGCAGCCGCACCGCCACGAGGGTGCCCAGGACGGTGACGACGACGGGGGGCAGCAGCCGCGAGAAGGTCCTGGCCCAGTAGGAGCCCAGCTCGGGACCCCGGCCCGCCTCGAGCCTCCGGACGAAGGAGAGGGTCATGAGGAACGCCGAGATGAACAGGAACACGTCCACCCCGCCCGAGACCCCGCCGATCCACACGTGGTAGACGGCGACCAGCAGGACGGCGACGGTGCGCAGCCCCTGGACCTCGGGGCGGAAGCGGTGGACGGCCGGGGACTCGCCCGGCCGGGGCCCGGTGGTGGGCGCGGCCCCGGGGGAAAGGGCGGCTGGCAGGAGACGGCTCATGGATTTCTCTCGTCAGGAGGGGGGTCAGACGATGGTCAGGACCTCATTGTCACACCACGAGGGAGGCCGCCATGAACCTCGGCGGCGCGTCCCGGTGCAGGACCGTGCGCAGGTCCCGGGTCAGCAGCGTGGCCGGCCGGCCGAAACGCCGGCGCCGGGCGGACGCCGCGACGACCTCGGCCGCGGTGGCGCCCGGCCGCACGATCAGCTCCAGCAGGTCCCGGTCGGCCCGGGAGAGCACGTCGAGGGCCGGGGCCGCGACGGCGGCCACGAGGTCGGTGAGCTCGCGGCACGCCTGCGCGTCCGCCGGGGACCACTGCGGGGCGCGGGCGTGGACGCCCGAGAACAGCTGGACCCGCAGGACCTTGGCGGCGATCGCCGCGCGCTGCTCCGCGGCCAGTCCGCCGTACCAGGATCCGCCGAGCAGGTCGGTGAACGCCGCGAGGTCATCGGCGAGAGGCCGCTGTCCGCGGCTGATCCGCGCCGCGGCGTCGTCGTGCACGATGTAGTGCGCCCGCCGGGGCGCCAGGTCGATGCGGCCGCCTCCGAACCAGGCACGAGCGGTGAGTCCCTGGTCCTCCCCGGTCGCGTACTGGCCCTGGAAGCGCAGCCCGCGGCCGGTCAGCACCTCCCGGCGGATCAGCCCCAGGCTGGTGGTGCGGTAGGCCAGCCGGTCCTTGACCGGGTCGAGATCCGCGCGGCGGAACGGGCGCGGCACGGGGGTGCGGAGCACCCCGCCCGCGCTGCGGACCAGGCGAGGCAGCACCGCCGCCGAGCCCTGGCGTTCTGCGACCGCCGTCCAGGCCGCCAGGGCCCCGGGAGCGAGGGTGTCGTCGCTGTCCACGAAAGAGACGTACCGGGCGGACGAGCGCTCCAGGGCCAGATTGCGGGGACCGGCCGGGTTGCCGGTGCCGTCGGAGCACTCCACGAGCTCCACGAGCGGGCGGTGCTCCGGGGCGAGACGGTCACGGATCAGGTCAGCGCCGACGTTGTGGCAGACCACCGTGATGTGCACCCCGCCCGAGTCGCTGATCGGGAGCCCGCCGGCCACCACCGAGCGGACGGTGCGGTCGACGGGTCGCGCGGTGGTGTGCACCGGGATGATGACGTCGACGAGCGGTGTGGGAGCAGAAGGCACGCAGGACAGCGTACACAAGCGGAACCGGGCCGGTCCCCCGTGCGACGCCGCAGGTCAGGCCTGGGAGGCCAGCACGAACGGCAGCACGGGCCCGGAGCCGGCCTGCCGCAGGGCGCGGGCGGCCACGGCCAGCGTCCAGCGGCTGTCCACGAGGTCGTCGACGAGCAGCACGGGCTGCCCGCCGAGCCGTTCCAGTCCCTCCGCGAGCTGCGGGCCCACCCCGAACTTCTCCCACACGGCTGCCAGCCGGTAGGCGCTGTTGCCGCCGTGCCCGCCGGAGGGGAAACCCTCGGGGACGTCGAGCTCCCCGAGATAGGGCAGGTGGCCGACCCCCGCCATGCCCTCCGCCAGCGAGCGCACGAGCTGCGGGCGGGAACGGGACGGGATCGAGACGACCGCCGCCGGGCGGTGCGCCCAGCGCCACTCGGCGAGGACCTGGACGCAGGCCCGGCCGAGCGCCTGGTCCACCGGGCCGTCGACGGGCGCCCCCTCCTCGTCGGTGCGGAACACCTCGCGCAGCCGGTTGCCCCAGCCGAGGTCGGTGAGCCGGGCGAGCGCGCGGCCCTCGGCGTACCGCTCCTCCTCCGGGATGCGGCCCTTGACGTCCACCCCGAGCCGCGGCATCCCGGTGGGCCACTGGGCGCGGGGTTCCACGACGACGCCCACGCGGGTCAGGGCGGCCCCGGCGGAGTCGGTGGCGGTCTCGTCGACGGTCGTGGGGTACCACGGACCGGCGCAGGTGTCGCAGCGCCCGCACGGGGCGGCCGTGGGGTCGTCCAGCTGCCGGGCGAGAAACTCCATGCGGCACCCGGTGGTCCGCTCGTAGCCGAGCATGGCGTTCTGCTCGTCGACCCGGGCGGCGGCGATCCGCCGGTAGCGCTCGGCGTCGTAGCGCCACGGCGCGCCCGTGGCCTGCCACCCGCCCTGGACGCGCTCCACGGCGCCCTCGACGGCGAGGACCTTCAGCAGCAGCTCGAGGGGGCTGCGCCGGACGTCCACGCGGGACTCCAGGACGGCCACGGACAGGGACCCCCCGGCGGCCTCCAGCTCGCCGAGGACGGCGGTGGCCTTCTGCTCCGTGGGCATCGACGCGGTGGCGAAGTACTCCCAGATCTGCCGGTCCTCCGTCCCGGGCAGGAGCAGGACGTCGGCGTTGTCGGTGGCGCGGCCGGCACGGCCCACCTGCTGGTAGTAGGCCACGGGCGAGGACGGCGCGCCCAGGTGGACCACGAACCCGAGGTCGGGCTTGTCGAACCCCATGCCGAGCGCGGAGGTGGCCACCAGGGCCTTGACCCGGTTCTCCTTGAGCGCGGTCTCGAGCTCCTCGCGCTCGCCCTGGTCCGTGCGCCCGGTGTAGGCCCGCACCGGCAGGCCGGCGTCGGAGAGCGCCTGGGCGGTGTCCTCGGCGGCCCCGACCGTGAGCGCGTAGATGATCCCGCTGCCCGGGAGGGACTCCACGTGCTCGAGCAGCCAGGCGAGCCGCGCCGTGGCCGAGGGCAGCTCCAGGACGCCCAGCCGCAGGGACGCCCGGGAGAGCGGGCCCCGGAGGGTGAAGACCTCCCCCGTGCTCGTGCCGCCCGGGCGCACGCCCAGCTGCTCCTCGACGTCGGCGACCACCCGCTCGTTCGCGGTGGCGGTGGTGGCCAGGACGGGGACCTGCTCGGGCAGCCGCGCGATCAGGTCGCGGATGCGCCGGTAGTCGGGGCGGAAGTCGTGGCCCCAGTCGGAGATGCAGTGCGCCTCGTCCACCACGAGCAGTCCGAGCCGGGCCACCAGCTGCGGCAGCTGCTGCTCCCGGAACACGGGGTTGTTCAGCCGCTCCGGGGAGACCAGCAGGACGTCGAGCTCGTCGGCCTGCAGCTGGGCGGCGATCTGCCCCCACTCCGTGGCGTTGGCGGAGTTGATCGCGGCCGCGCGCACCCCCGCACGGGCCGCGGCGGCGACCTGGTCCCGCATCAGGGCCAGCAGCGGGGAGACGATCAGGGTGGGGCCCCGGCCCCGCGCGCGCAGCAGCAGGGCGGAGAGGAAGTAGACCGCGGACTTGCCCCACCCGGTGCGCTGCACCACGAGGGCCCGCCGGCCGTGCCCCACGAGGGCCTCGATCGCCTCGAACTGGCCGGGGTGGAAGCCGGCGTCCGCGCGGTCGGTGAGCGCGCGCAGCAGCCCGAGCGCGTCCTCGTGCAGGGCGGGGTCCTGCACGGTGTCGTGGGCGGTCTCGGAGGCCGGGGAGGTCGTCATGGCCCCAGTCTTCCAGGGTCCACCGACGCCGTTCCGCCGCGGAGGCCGGCGGTGCGGTGCGGCACCGCCGGTGCGGCGCCTGCCGGGCCCGGACAGAGCGATGCGCCCGTTGCCCCGTCCGTCGGAACGGACGGCCCCCGCAACGGGCGCATCGACCGGCCTGACGGCCGGTGGCGAGCAGAGACTCGCCTGTCGGGAGTACCGCCCCCCAGCGGTGCTCCCATTCGGTTCACCCCCCGATGAACCGGTCGCACCGGCACCCCCCGATGCCTGCGTGCACGCAGCCCATCCCCCGATGAACCGCTGTCGGTCCGCCCCCCGGCGGACCAGTTGGTTCCGCCCCATCGGGTGAACCAATTGCCTCCATGGTGGCAGGGTTTCCAGGACCTGTCACGGCCGCCGAAGTCATATTCAAAAGGGTGGACATCGACGTTTATTCATTTATTTGCGCTGGCCACACCGGCGTTGTGGCGGCATCGGGAGGTCCTCGGCATTTATTTGCCCCGGCAAGCGTGGCACGAAGTGGGGACAGCTCGCGCGCGGGATGTCCCCCGTTGGGCGCACGCGCCGGGCCCCGGATGACGCCACGTTGCGCACCCGGCTCCCGGCGCGGGCGCCGGTCAGCCGCGCAGGCCCGGGAAGTCGGCCTCGGTGTACTCGACACCGAGCCCGTCGGCGGGGGGCGCCGCGGCCGCCCCGGTGCGGTCCGCCGCCTGCTCGCGCTCGCGCAGCACCACGCGGCGGATCTTGCCGGAGATCGTCTTCGGCAGGTCGGTGAACTCGACCTTGCGCACCCGCTTGTAGGGAGCGAGGTTCTCCCGGGCGAAGCGCAGGATCTCGCCCGCGAGCTCCCGGGTGGGCTCGGTCCCGGCGGCGAGCACCAGGTAGGCCTTCGGCACGGCGTGCCGGACGGGGTCGGGGGCCGGGACCACGGCCGCCTCGGCGACCGCGGGGTGCTCGATCAGCACCGACTCGAGCTCGAACGGGGAGATCCGGTAGTCGGAGGCCTTGAAGACGTCGTCCGTGCGCCCCACGTAGGTGTAGACGCCGTGCTCGTCCCGGCGGGCGATGTCCCGGGTGTGGTACCAGCCGTCCTGGACCACCTCGGCGGTGCGCTCGGGCTCGTCGATGTAGCCGGCCATGATCCCGGGCGGGTCGTCGTCCACCTTGAGGCAGATCTCGCCCTCCTCGGCGGGCGCGCCCGTCTGGGGGTCGAAGAGCTCGACGACGAAGCCCGGCAGCGGCTTGCCCATGGCGCCCGGGACGACCGGCTGGCCGGGGGTGTTGGCGATCTGCAGCGTGGTCTCGGTCTGCCCGTAGCCGTCCCGGATGGTCACGCCCCACGCGTCCTGGACCCGGCGGATCACCTCGGGGTTGAGCGGCTCGCCGGCGGAGACGGCGGACGTGGGCGGGTCCTGGACGCGGTGCAGGTCGGCCTGGATGAGCATCCGCCACACGGTGGGCGGGGCGCAGAAGCTGGTGACCCCGGCCCGGCCCATCTGCTCCATCAGGCCCACCGCGTCGAAGCGCTCCTGGTTGTGGATGAACACGGTGGCCTCCGCGATCCACGGTGCGAAGAAGTTCGACCACGAGTGCTTGCCCCACCCCGGGGAGGCGATGTTCAGGTGGACGTCCCCCGGACGCAGGCCCATCCAGTAGACGGTGGAGAGGTGGCCGAAGGAGTACGAGTAGTGGGTGTGCTCCACGAGCTTGGCCTGGGACGTGGTCCCCGAGGTGAAGTACAGGAGCAGGGGGTCCCGGGAGCGGGTGACCCCGTCCGGGACGAACAGGGCGTCCGCGTCGGCGGAGTCGGCGTAGGAGTGCACGGACCGTCCGGGCAGCTGCTCGCGGACCGCCGCGACCTCCTCGGCGCCGCCCACCACGACGAGCCCGTAGTCCCCGTCCACCTCGGCGAACTTGGGGGCGTTGGCGGCGTCCGTGACGACCCAGGAGACCCGGCCCCGCCGCACCCGGTCCAGCAGGTCGGCGGGCGGCATCATGACGGCGGTCGGGATCAGCGGAGCCCCCAGCTTCATGCCCGCGAGCTGGGTCTCCCACAGCTCGAGCTGGTTGCCCAGCATCAGCAGGATCCGGTCGCCGCGCCGGACCCCGAGGCCGCGCAGCCAGGTGGCGGTGCGGGAGGACGACTCGGCCAGCTGCGCGAAGGTGCGCCGGAGCTCCGTGCCGTCGGCGCCCACGATCCACAGCGCGTCGCGGGCCCCCCGCCCGGGGTCGCGGGCCACGTGGTCGAACCAGTCCAGGGCGTAGTTGAAGTGCTCCATCCGCGGCCAGCGGAACTCCTCACGGGCCCGGTCGTAGTCCTCGCGCAGCTCCAGGACACGGTCCCGGACCGCCTCGTACTGCGCGGAGACACCGGGGGCGGCGTCGGACATCGCACTCGTGGGAACCGGCTCGACCATCGGGGACCTCTTTCTGACGCTGCGGGCCGGGCGGGCTCGTCCGGCCGACCTTCCCGAGCAGTCTAGCGGCGGGCCTCCCGGGCGCCCTCTGCGAGGATGGAGCCCGCACCTGCCGTCCTGTGAGGAGATCCCGCCCCGCCATGCCCTCCCGAGCCCCCGAAGCCGCCGTGCGCGCCGGCGCCCGCGAGTGGGCGGCCCTCGTGGTCCTGATGCTGCCGGTGCTGCTGATCTCCGTGGACAACACGGTGCTGAACTTCGCGCTGCCGGAGATCTCCCGGGAGCTGCGTCCCACCGGCACGCAGCTGCTGTGGACGGTGGACGCCTATCCGCTGGTGCTGGCCGGCCTGCTCGTGCCGATGGGGTCCCTCGGTGACCGGGTGGGGCGGCGCCGGCTGCTGCTGGTGGGCAGCACCGGGTTCGCGGCCGTGTCCGCGCTGGCCGCGTTCGCGCCCACCGGGGCCGTGCTCGTGGCGGCCCGGGCGCTGCTGGGGCTCTTCGGGTCCATGCTCATGCCCGCCACGCTGTCCCTGCTGCGCAACCTCTTCCACGACCCCACGCAGCGGCGCACCGCCATCGCGGTCTGGGCCACGGGCTTCTCCGCGGGCGGGGCCCTGGGACCCGTCGTGGGCGGGTTCCTGCTGCAGCACTTCTGGTGGGGCTCCGTGTTCCTCATCGCGGTGCCGGTGCTGCTGCCCCTGCTGGTCCTGGCCCCGGTGCTGGTGCCGGAGTCCCGCAACCCGGCGCCGGGACCGGTGGACGTGCCCAGCGCGGCGCTGATCATGACGGCGATGGTCGCGCTCGTCTACGGGATCAAGGACCTCGGCTCGCACGGGCCCACCCCCGTCGTGGCGGGGGCGGTCCTGCTGGCCGCCGCCGCCGGGACCCTGTTCGTGCGCCGCCAGCTGCGGCAGCCGGTGCCGATGCTGGACCTGAGGCTGTTCCGGCACGCGCCGTTCACGGGCGGGCTGGTCAACAACCTGGTGGCCTCGACCACCTTCATCGGCTTCCTCTTCTTCGTCTCCCAGTACCTCCAGCTCGTGGAGGGCATGCCGCCCCTGCAGGCGGGCCTGGCCCTGCTGCCGGGGGCCGCGGTCACGATCGTCTCGGGGCTGCTGGTGGTGCACGTGGTGGGCTTCGTGCCCCCGGCGCTCGTGCTCGGGGGCGGGCTGCTCGTGATGGCCTCCGGCTTCCTGCTGGTGCTGGTCGGGGACCTCTCCGGCGGAGCGGTCCTCGTCGTCGCCCTCGTCGTCATCGGCCTGGGCTCGGGGGCGGCCCAGACGATCGCGGGCGACCTGATCCTCACCGAGGTCGCCCCGGAGCAGGCCGGCGCGGCCTCGGCGATCTCCGAGACCGCCTACGAGCTGGGCGCGGGACTGGGCGTGGCCGTGCTGGGCACGGCGGTCACGGCCAGCTACGTCCACCGGGTGACGCCGCCGCCGGGCCTGGACGCGGAGCAGGCCGCCACCGCGTCCGAGACCCTGGGCGGGGCGGTCGACGTCGCGGCGGCCCTGGACCCGGCGGCGGCCGACGAGCTGCTGGCCTCGGCGGTGGCCGCCTTCGAGGCCGGGGTGCACCTGTCCGCCGGGATCGGCGCCGTCCTGCTGGCCGGGACCTCCGTCGTCGTGGCCCTGCTGCTGCGCCGCGTGCCCCGGCTGCGCCGCAGGTAGCCGGCTCAGCCGCCCAGCCGGGCCGCGACGTGGCGCTCCGCCCGGGCGAGGTCGCGGGGGTTCGGCGCGCTGTCCCGGAACTGCTCGAGCAGCACGTCGACGTGCTCGCGGACCTGCCGCTCCACGGCGGGGTGCACGGTGGCGGACCCGATCCGGGCGGCGAGGTCGACGAGTGCGAACAGGACGCTGACGTGCCCGGTGGCGTGGGGGCGGATCTGGTCGAAGGGCATGTCCACGATCTCGTCGAGTCCCACCACGCCGTACCGGAGGCGGCGCACCCCGTCCACCTGCACCGTGTCGCCGGGCAGCGGGCGGGAGACGGCCGCGACGATCCCCGCCGCGACCTCCTCGATGGCGTTGACCGCGGTGTAGGGGTCGTTCGTGCTCGGCGACAGCGCCCGCACCGCCAGCTCCACGACCTGCTGCTCCGCGAAGCGCACGTCCTGGTCCGCGGAGCGGGAGTCGCCCAGCGCCACGGTGCGCCGCAGCCGGTCCGCCAGCTCCTCCGCCCGGTGCTCGGGCCAGACGCGGAACAGGGGCTCCTCCGGCAGGACGTGGTCGCCCACCCGCGGAACCAGCTCCACGAAGACGTCCTGCTCCGCGGCGAACGAGCCCAGGCGCCCGAAGTTCACGGTGATGACGTAGCCGACGGCGCCCGCGCTGACCTGCCCGCCGCCGCGCCGGCCGCCGGCGGTCCGCACCAGCTCCTCGGGACTCTCCTCCGGGTGCCACCGTTCGATCACGGCCAGCAGACGGCGCCGCACCCCGTGCACGAGGGTGTCCACCTGGACGGAGTCGGCGATGTGGTGGATGAAGTACACGACCAGTGCCACGTCGGCCACGGCCAGCACGACGGCCAGGTTGACCGCCAGGTGCGGGACGAACGGCTGCGCCAGGTCGTCCGAGGCGGAGCGGATCGTGCGCAGCACCAGCAGGCTGTAGATGAAGGTGGAGACGAGCACGCCCAGCACCACCTGGTTGCCGCGGTCCGCCATGAAGTTGCGCACCAGCCGCGGGCCGTACGTGGAACTGGCCGTGGCGACCACCGAGATGGTGATGGAGAAGGCGGTCGCGGCCACCGCGAGCATCGACCCGCCGATGGCCGAGAGCATCCCCCGGGACCCGTCGATGCCCACCGCGTAGAGCCACGAGATCCAGGGCGAGTCCAGGTTCTCGGGCAGCCACCGGTCCACGGCCACCACGGACTGGGCCAGTACCACGGCGGCCACCACGCACACGGCGGGGACGAACCAGAACTTGTTGAACACCCGGGTCCACGAGCCGGACAGCTTCTCCATGGGACCCACCCTAGGAGACGGCCCGGGCACCCGGACGCGGACCCGCCCGCCGGTGCCTCCGTCCGCTACGCGGGACCGTCGGGGCGCCGTTCCTCCGGCCCGTCGTCCCGCCGGAGGAAGCGGAGCACGCGGACCCCGATCACCCCGGCCCAGATCAGCAGGAGCAGGAGGACCAGGACGCTGAACGCCCCGTCCTCCGAGGACCAGGTGAGCAGCTGGCCCCCGATCAGGAGGACCGCGGTCGCCGAGAGGAGGAGGAGGGCGGTCCGCTCGCTGCGCCTGTCGGACATGGTGGCTCCTGCTGTTCGGTGTCCC
Source organism: Kocuria sabuli (assembly GCF_040981185.1). Lineage (NCBI taxonomy): Bacteria > Bacillati > Actinomycetota > Actinomycetes > Micrococcales > Micrococcaceae > Kocuria > Kocuria sabuli. The sequence continues at coordinate 59,770 of NZ_JAVHZE010000011.1, read as the reverse complement.
GGTGCAGGGATCCTCGCACATCACCGGCGCTCCCGTCCCGTCCCGCGGCTCGGGAGATCGGGGCCGGGCCCCTGCGGATCGCCCCCGGCCCGGATACCGTGGAGTGGTCACCGACCGAGAGGACTTTCCGAATGCGCCGGACCATCCCCGCCGCGGCACTGCTCGCCCTCGCGCTGACCGGCTGCGACGACCCCCGGGAGGACGTGACGAACGCCCCCGCGACGTCCCCCGCCGTCTCGCCCACGAGCACCTTCAGCCCGCCACCGCCCGTCACCACCACACCGACACCCGAAGGCCTGCCCAGCGATCCGCAGATCGGGTCCGAGGCGCCGGCCCCGGACCAGCCGGGGCCCGAGTCGGTGCCCACCCCCTCCGAGCAGCTCGAGGCAGGGTAGCCGGCGTCCGGCCCGCCCCGGGCCGAGCCGGACGCCGGCGGGCCTCCCCGCTCCGCCCGGCACGGTGCCCGAGAGCGGGAACCGGGTCGGAGTCGGGGTCGGCGCACGGTGCGGACGCGCGGACACGACGAAAGTGCAGCAGGCGCGGACAGACGTCTACTCCTGGGCTCGCGGAGCAACACACACGGCCCGGTCGCAGACTTCGGCCCGAACATGCAAGACCATGGGAATACCCCCTCTTCCGTGGAAGGCACCCCCCATGCACGAGAACACCGCTCTCGTCCCCCGTCCCCGCTGGGCCACCCGTCAGGAGATGACCGACCCCGAAACGGTCACCAACTCGCGGGAGCTGCCGGCCCGGTCCCTCGCCGGCCCGTCGCCCGTGGCCCTGCTCGAGACGTGGGAAGTCATCACGACCCCGGACGGGACCTACGCCCACCCGGACGGCGTGGTCCTGCACATCGGCCACGAGGCCTGGACCGTGGAGCAGGCCAGGGCGCTGCGCGACCGCATCGGCGAGGCGCTCGGCCTCCTGGAGTAGGCGCGCCCCCCTGGTCTCGGGACGACGCCGCGCGCGACGACGGAGCTCGCCCCGGCACCGCACCCCCGGGACCCGCGCAGAACGAGAACGCCCCCGCCCGGGAGAGGGCGGAGGCGCTTCGCTGCGCCCGGGGCGCATGGTGCGGACCGGGTCCGCCGGGGAACGGACGACCGGGCCGCGGCACCCGCGTGAGCCAGTGCCGACCCTAAAGCTACCAGCCAGTAATCGAGTCGGCCGCACTCCGTGCGGATGCATGGATTACCGGGGAGTCCGGAGGAGGCCCGCGACGCCGGGGAACGGAGGAAGTCCGCGCCGGACGACGCCGCTCCACGGGCAGGGACGGGCGGCCGGGCATGAGGAAGGCCCCCACTCCCCTGCGGTCGCCGGGAAGTGGGGGCCTTCCTGTGCTGTAGGCCCCGTGGGGCTCGAACCCACGACCCATGGATTAAAAGTCCACTGCTCTACCAACTGAGCTAGAGGCCCCCGCCCCGTCGGCAGGCACAGGGCCCGGCCGGTCCGGAGCGGGCACCACTCTACCGCACGGTCCCCGGTGCACCCGGGGACCACCCACGGGGGCAGGGGCCACGAGCACCCGGGACGGCCCGCCTAGAGTGGGCACCAGCACCATGACACCGACCCCGACCCGACCGGAGGACCATCCGTGCCGCACCCGAGCACCGAGGAAGAAGAGCGCGCCGAGACAGGGGTCTTCGGCCCCTCGGCCGTCACCGTGTACCTCGAGCAGGTGGTGGAGCAGCTGCGGGACGAGCGCGGCGGCGCACCGAGCTCCTCCATCCCGGCCCTGGAGCAGGCGGACCCGGAGCCCTTCGGCATCGTCATCGCCACCGCGGACGGCCACGTCTACGAGGCGGGCAGCACGCAGGACGAGTTCAGCCTCCAGTCGATCTCCAAGGCCTTCACCTACGCCCTCGCCCTGTCCGACCTCGGAGCGGAGGCCGTGCACGCGAAGATCGACGTGGAGCCCAGCGGGGACGCCTACAACGAGATCTCTCTGCAGCCCGGGACCGGGCGCCCCGCCAACCCGATGATCAACGCCGGGGCGGTCGCCTCCACGTGGCTGGTCCCGGACAGCGACCGCGACCTGCGCCGGGACCGGATCCGCGAGGCCTACTCGCGCTGCGCGGGCCGGGACCTGGCGATCAGTCCCGAGGTCCTCGCCCAGGAGCACGACGCCGGGGACCGCAACCGCGCCCTCGGCTACCTCCTGGCCTCCGCCGGGATCATCGAGGGAGACCCGGCGCAGGCCCTCGAGGACTACTTCGCCCAGTGCTCCGTGCTGGTCACCTGCCGCGACCTCGCCCTGATGGGCGCGACCCTGGCCAACGCGGGGACCAACCCGCTCACCGGGGACGAGGTCTTCGACGCCGGGACCGTCTCCCGGGTCCTGTCCGTCATGAGCTCCTGCGGGATGTACGACGACGCCGGCGAGTGGATGGTGCGGGTGGGCCTGCCCGCCAAGTCCGGGGTGGGCGGCGGCATCGTGGCCGTCCTGCCCGGCGAGCTCGCGGTGGCCACCTTCTCCCCCGCCCTGGACCGGCACGGCAACAGCGTGCGCGGGGTGCTCGCGTGCGAGCGGCTCTCCCAGGACCTGGACCTGCACTTCACGCACACCGCCCGGGTGGCCCGCTCCACGGTGCGGGCCAGCTACCCGGTCGACCAGTCCCCGTCCCTGGTCCGGCGCAACGCCGAGGCCGAGGCCGTGCTGGCCGAGCACGGGACGGACGCCGTCGTCGTCGAGCTCCAGGGGGACCTGCTGTTCACGGGCACGGAGACCGCGATCCGCACGGTCCGCGACATCGCCTACGAGGCCTCCTACGTGGTGGTGGACCTGCGCCGGGTGGACGTCATCGCCGACTACGCGATCCCGATGCTGGCCCGCACGCGGGAGGAGCTGCACGCTGCGGGGCGGACGGTGGTCGTGGTCGCCAGCGACCCCGACTTCGCCCGGGCCGTCGACGCCGACCCGCCGCTCGAGGTCTTCCCGAGCCGGGCCGCGGCCATCAAGTGGGTCGAGGACGCGCTGCTCGAGGAGCACGGCGGACCGGAGTGCACCCCGTCCCGGGTGAAGCCCGTGGAGTCGGAGCTGTTCTCCCGGCTGGGGCCCGACGACGCCCGCGCGCTGCGGGCGCACACCGTGGAGCGCACGTGGGCGGCCGGGGAGAACATCCTGCGGGCCGGCCAGAACTTCGCCGGCATCCACCTGATCGTCAGCGGGGACGTGTCGATGTCCCTGCGCACGCCGACCGGGGAGCGCGTGGAGCTCCAGGTGCTGGGCCCGGGAATGAGCTTCGGCGAGCTCGCCCTGGGCACCGGCGACAAGCAGCACGTGACCCTCAGCGCCGTCACCGACGTCACCGCCCGGGTGCTGTCCCCGCAGACGCTGACCGGGATCGAGCAGGAGGACCCGGCGCTGGGCCTGCGGCTGTGGAAGGCGCTGGCCCGGGACGGCTTCGAGCGGGCCGACCAGCAGTGGCGGGACGCGGCGGTGCACGCCTCGGCCAGCGACTGGTGAGCAGCGCGTGGCCCGCCGGGGAGCACGGCCGTACCCTGGACGCATGACCGACGTCCCCCGCCACCACAAGCCGGTGAGGTTCTCCCCCGAGAAGTTCGACGCCCACGAGGGCGGCCCGGACCCGGCGCGCGTCTCCGAGGCGGCGCACCTCGCCGCCCACGCCCTCGTCTCGCGCGGCCGGGCCAGCGACGACCCGGAGATCAGCCGGCGGCTCATCGAGCTCACGGACGAGCAGGGCCTGGAGGGCATCGCCGAGATGTGGGCGGAGGCCCCCGCGGTCTCACTCCCCGGGGCGCTGTGGCGGCTCTACGCGCTGCGGGCCGGGGTCCGCCAGGACCCGGTGCGGATGGGCCGCTACTTCGCGGCGGGCCGGAACACCGCGCAGGTCTCCCACGTGGTCGCCGGGGTCGCGGAGCCCCCCGGGGCCGACGAGATCACCACGATGGCGGACACCATCCTGTCCGGGGCGTTCAACGGCGAGTTCGACGTCGCCCTCGACCGGTTCGCGGCCTTCTGCCGCGTGATCGCCCTGGGCCGGATCCGGCTGGCCGACACGGGGCAGCTGCCGGTCGTGGACGCGCGCACGGCCCGGGGCTCGAGCACCGTGGCCCTCACCCAGCGCCTCGAGCGCACCGCGGAGGAGCTCGAGGCCGCTGCGGGCGCCTGGCGCCGGGGGCACCTGGACTGAGCTCCGGCGCACGCCGGGCCGTGCCGGAGCCCACATCCGGCGGACTTGGCCTGCGGGACAGGTCGACTACCATGGAACGCAGGTGCCGGGCCGCGGCAGCCCCGGGCTCCATCTCATAGCCGCCACGAGCGGCCTTCCGCCGAGAGGCGCTCCCGGTCCGGCACCGCCCCTTTCCCTTCCCCGCGTCGTGGCCCAGCGCGGCCGCGGACCGTTCAACCGCCCGGTGTACAGTGAAGCCCGCCGTGCTCCGCGGCGCTGGTCCCGACGCCCAGGATGGTCAACAGATGGCGCTTCGCATCTTCCCGGAGGACGAGCTGGTCCTGGACCTGCTCGCCGACATGTCGGGACAGGTGACGGAGTCCGTCCGGCTCCTCTCCGAGCTGATCGGCTCCCCCCAGGTGGACACCGCGACCCTCGACGCGATCCGCGAGTGCGAGGCCCGGTCGACCGACCTCTACTTCTCCGTCATGACCACGGTGCGCTCCACGTTCGTGATCCCGATCCCCCGGCAGGACGTCTACGTCCTGGGGCACTGGCTCAACAAGGCCGCGGAGGAGCTCCTGGCCGTCGCGGAGGCGCACGTCGCCCACGGCCTCGGCCGGCCGCCCGCGTACGCCACCGACCAGCTCGGGGTCATCGTGCGGATGTCGGAGCTGACCACCCGGGCCATGCGCGACCTCGGCAACCTGCAGGGCCTCGACGACTACTGGTACGAGATGCTGCGGCTCGGCAAGCAGGCGGAGCGGATCCACCAGCTGCACATGGTGCACGTGCTGGAGCACCACAAGGCGGTGCCGGCCCTGCGCCGCCAGCAGACCGCCCACCGTTTCGCGCAGGCCGCCAGGGCGCTGGTGCGCGTGTCCACCGAGGTGGGCCGCATCGTCGTGGCGGAGTCCTGAGCCGCGGTGCTGGTGCTGCTCACGGTCCTGGGCCTGCTCCTCGCCGCCGCCCACACGGTGGTCAACGGGTTCCACGACGCCCCCAACGCCCTCGCCCTGCCCGTGCGCTCCCGGGCCCTGACCCCGAAGGTGGGTCTGGTGCTGAGCGCCCTGGTCAACGCGGCGGGCGTGCTGACCGCCGGCTGGCTGCTGACCGACTGGCTCATCCCGGCGACGCCCGTGCCGCTGAACCACGTGGGCTCGGCCGCGCTGGTGTGCGCGCTGCTGAGCACGATCGCCTGGAACGTCCTCACGTGGTGGCTGGGCATGCCGTCGTCGTCCACGACCGCCCTGCTGGGCGGTCTGCTCGGGGCGATGCTCGGCGCCCACGCGGTGGGCCTGGTCGAGCAGAGCCCCCTGAGCACGACGGTGCTGTCCCACCTGGCCGTCCCCCTCCTGGTCGCGCCCCTGCTGGCCTACGGGATCGCCTGGGCGCTGGTGGTGCCCCTCCTGCACCTCCTGCGCCACTCCGAGCCCGGCACCACGACCTTCCACGCCCAGGTGGCCCAGGCCACCGGCGCCGCGGCCATCTCCTTCGGCCACGGCATCACCCACGGGCGGCGGGCCGTCTGGGTGTTCACCACGCTGCTGCTGTGCGCCGGCCTGCCCGTCGCGCCGCCGGGCCGCGAGCCGTGGATCGTGGTGCTGGTCGCGGCCGGGCTGGCCACGGGGACCCTGTTCGGGGCGTGGCGGATCGCCTACACGCTGTCCTCCCGGATGATCACGATCGACCCCTTCCGCGGCGCCGTGGCCCAGGGCGTGGCCGGCGGGCTGCTGTTCCTGGGCGGGACGCTGATCCCGGTGCCGATGTCCACGTCGCAGACGGCCGCGGCCGCGATCCTCGGGGCGGGGCGGCAGCAGCGCTTCCACACGATCAACCCCCGTGTGGTGCGGCGGGTGCTCCTCGTGTGGCTCGTGACGGTCCCGGTGTGCGGGACCGTCTCCGGCACCCTCCTGCTGGCGCTCTCACCCCTCCTGTAGCGCCTCCGCCGCCGCGCCGCAGCCCAGGCTCCCCGCCTGCGGGCCCCCGACGACGACGGGCGCCGTCCCCCGGTGCGGGGGAACGGCGCCCGTCGTCGTGGCGCGGCGGCTCAGCCGAAGCGGCCGGAGACGTAGTCCTCGGTCTGCTGCTGCTTCGGGTTGCTGAAGATCTCCGAGGTGGGACCGTACTCGATGAGCTTGCCCGGCTTGCCCGTGCCCTGGATGTTGAAGAAGGCCGTCCGGTCCGAGATCCGGGAGGCCTGCTGCATGTTGTGGGTCACGATCACCACGGTGTAGTCCTGCTTGAGCTCGTTGATCAGGTCCTCGATCGCGAGGGTGGAGATCGGGTCCAGCGCGGACGCCGGCTCGTCCATCAGGATGACGTCCGGCTTCACCGCGATCGCCCGGGCGATGCACAGGCGCTGCTGCTGGCCGCCGGAGAGGCCCGACCCCGGCTTGTCCAGGCGGTCCTTGACCTCGTTCCACAGGTTGGCCCCCTGCAGGGAGCTCTCCACCAGGGCGTCCGCGTCGCCCCGGGAGATCCGCTTGCTGTTGAGCTTCACGCCCGCGAGCACGTTGTCGCGGATGGACATGGTGGGGAACGGGTTCGGGCGCTGGAAGACCATGCCGATCATCGAGCGCACCACGACCGGGTCCACACCCGGGCCGTAGAGGTCCTCCCCGTCCAGGAGGACCTGGCCCTCGGCGCGGGCGCCGGGGATGACCTCGTGCATGCGGTTGAGGGTGCGGAGGAAGGTCGACTTGCCGCAACCGGACGGGCCGATGAACGCGGTCACCGACCGGGCGTCGATCCCCATCCGCACGTCCTCCACGGCCAGGAAGTCGCCGTAGTAGACGTTCAGGTTGTCGACGTCGATTCGCTTGGACATGGTGGGTTCCTTGCTACTTTCTCGAGGGCGGTGCGTACGGGCTGATCAGCGGCCGGCGGTCTTGGGCGCGAAGGCGCGTGCGACGAGGCGGGCGATCAGGTTGAGCAGCATCACGATGACGATGAGGATCAGTGCCGCCGCCCACGCCCGCTGCAGGGACGGGTCCGGGTTCGTGGGGGACGTGGGCGTGAGGATCTGGTAGTAGATGTAGGTCGGCAGCGTGGTCATCCAGCCGGAGAACGAGTTCCAGTTGATGGAGGTCGCGAAGCCCGCGGTCACGAGCAGGGGCGCCGTCTCGCCGATCACGCGCGCGATCGCCAGCGTCACGCCGGAGGCGATGCCCGAGATCGCGGTGGGGATGACCACCTTGGTGATGGTCCGCCACTTGCGCACGCCGAGGGCGTAGGAGGCCTCGCGCAGCTCGTTGGGGACGATCTTGAGCATCTCCTCGGTGTTCTTCACCACGGTCGGGATCATCAGCACGGTCAGGGCGACCGCGGCGACGAAGCCGAAGCGGGTGGACGGGCCGAACAGCAGGCCGAACAGCGCCGCCGCGAACAGACCGGCCACGATCGAGGGGATTCCCGTCATGACGTCCACGAAGAACGTGATGGAGCGCCCGAGCCAGGCGCCCTTCGAGTACTCCACCAGGTAGATCGCCGTGAGCAGGCCGATCGGCACGGACATGAGGGTGGCCCAGAACGTGATGGACACGGTGCCGACGATCGCGTGGTAGGCCCCGCCGAGCACCGGGGCCTCCCCCGAGGCCGCGGCGTTGTCCGTCGCGCCGGTGACGCCGTTCATCGAGGTGAGCAGGAGGTTGGCGTTGAGGCCCGGGAGGCCGTTGGCCAGGACGGTCCAGATCACCGAGATCAGGGGCACGACCGCGAGCGCGAAGGCCGTGTAGACGAGGTAGGTCACCAGCGAGTCGGCAGCGTTCCGGGGCCCTTCGACCAGGCTCACGGCGAGCGTCGCGGCCACGAGGAACAGCACGGCCGCGAACACGGCCCAGAGGGCCACGTTGAAGCCGACGAGCGCGGAGAGCGCGGCGCCGGCGACGATCGACGCGACGCCGACGGCGGGCACCAGCCACTTGGGGCGCTGGTTGCTCGTCAGACGGGCCTTGCGCGCGCCGGAGGAGGGCGTCGCGACCGGGGCGCTGGAGGCGGTGTTGAACATCAGTTTGCTCCCGAGAATTCCTTGTAGCGGGCGATGATGGCGCGGGCGATCATGTTCACGACCAGGGTGATCAGGAACAGGATCAGGCCCGCGGCGATCAGCTCGGACAGCCGCAGCCCGTAGGCCTCCGGGAAGTTCAGAGCGATCTCCGCCGCGATGGTCTGGTTGCCGGACTGGATGAGCGAGGCCATCAGCGGTCCGCTGGAGAGCACCAGCGCCACGGCCATGGTCTCGCCCAGCGCTCGCCCGAGGGCCAGCATCACCGAGGAGATGATCCCGGGACGGGCGAAGGGGAGCACCGTCATCCGGATCATCTCCCACCGGGTGGCGCCGAGGGCCAGGGCCGCCTCCTCGTGGAGCTTCGGCGTCTGGATGAAGATCTCCCGGGACATCGCCGTGATGATCGGCAGGACCATGATGGCCAGCACGATCCCGGCCGTGAACATGGTCTTGCCGGTCTGGGAGGCCGGCCCGGAGAAGATCGGGATGAAGCCGAGGTGCTCGGCGGCCCACGTGTAGAACGGCACGAGGGAGGACGCCAGGACCGTGGTGCCCCAGGCGCCGTAGACGACCGAGGGAATGGCCGCCAGGAGGTCGATGATGTAGCCCACCGGCTTCGCGATGCGGGCCGGCGCGTAGTGGGAGATGTACAGCGCCACGAGGATGCCCAGGGGGGTCGCGATGACCAGGGCGATGAGCGCCGCGACGATCGTGCCGATGACCAGGGGCCAGATGTACGAGAAGAAGCCGGCGCCGCCGGAGATCTCCTCCGCGGGCGCCCGGAACGTGGGCAGGGCCTGCAGGGACAGGAACACCGCGACGGCGGCCAGCACCGCGAGGATCAGTACGCCGGCGCCGAGGCTCAGACCGGAGAAGACGGAGTCGCCCGCCTGGCCGCCCGCTGCGGCTCTGCGGAGGCCGGAGGCCGGTTCCTTGGTGGTGACGGTGGTGGACATGTCGGGTGCCCCTTCGATTGCCTGACACGGATTGCGCCGGGACCGGACCGTGTCCCGCCGCGTGGGTCCGGTGAGGCAGCTCACGCTCGAGGCGCCTCACACACAAATGTCCCGTTCGGTGCGGGGCCGGGCCTGAGCCGGTCCCGCACCGAACGGGATCAAGTGGACGGGATCAGCCCGCCGCCGTGATGTTGCTCAGAGCCTCCTGCGCGGAGGTGCGCAGGTTCTCGGACATCGGCGCGGAACCGGCCGAGTCCGCCGCGGCCTGCTGGCCCTCCTCGCTGATCACGTACTCGCCGAAGGCCTTGGCCAGGTCGGCGGTCTCCTGGGAGTCGTACTGGCTGCAGTACAGGTGGTAGGACACGAGCACGATCGGGTAGGAGCCGGACTCGGTGGTGTCGCGCTCGAGGTCCATCGCCATGTCGTACTCGGCGCGGCCCTCGACCGGGGTCGAGGTCTCGACGGCCTTGGAGGCGGCCTCGGAGGAGTACTCGACGTACTCCTCGCCCACGCCCACGGCCACGGTGCCGAGGTCACCGATCGCGGAGGCGTCGGCGTAGGTGATCGCGCCCTCGGTGGAGCTGGTCGAGGAGACCACCCCGGCGGTGCCCTTGTTGTTCTCCGAGGCCCACTGGGAGGGCCAGTTGCCGGAGACCTCCGCGGTCCACACCTCGGGGGCGGCCGCGGCCAGGTACTCCTGGAAGTTCTCGGTGGTGCCGGACTCGTCGTTGCGGTGCACCACGGTGATCGGGGTGTCGGGCAGCTCGGCGTCCGGGTTCTGCTCGGCGATGGCCGGGTCGTTCCAGGTGGTGATCTCGCCGGTGAAGACCTGGGCGATGGTCTCGCCGTCCATGTTCACGGTGTCGAGGCCGGGCAGGTTGAAGGCCACCGCGATCGGGGAGATGTAGGCCGGGATGTGGAAGCCGCCGTCGGGGCCGCAGACCTCCTTGGAGGCCTCGTACTCCTCCTCGTCGAGGTAGGCGTCGGTGCCGGCGAAGTCCGCGCCGCCGGCGGTGAAGGCCTCGCGCCCGGCCCCGGAGCCGTCCGGGGAGTACTGCACCTGCGCCTCGGGGTTGGCTCCCTGGAAGCCGTTCTGCCAGGCCGTCATGGCCGCCTGCTGCGAGGACGCCCCGATGCCGGTCAGCGTGCCCGAGACACCGGCCCCACCCCCGGCGGTCTCCCCGGAGGCGGTCTCCCCCGTGGCGTTGTCGGACCCGCACGCGGTCAGCGCGAGAGCGCCGATGGTGAGGACGGCGGCGGAACGGCCGAACTGGGATGCCTTCACTGTTGCCCCTTCAAAATCACGGTCGTGGCCCGTCGAGGGGCCGTGGTCTTCGGGCGGCAGGGATGGATCCGCGCCCGGCGAGGTGTGAGGTTCGCGAGTCGATGCGGCGCCCCCACACAGGGAGACGCTAGGAATCGCACCTGACCAGCGTGCCCCGGGAAAGTGAACGGAGGGTGAACAGTCCCGGGAAGCCCGGCCCGCTGTCGGCAAGCTCACACGCGGGCCCGGGATCGGGTCCCGCACACGCCCGCCGTCGCCGCCCCGGCGCCCGGCGGGACGGTCCCGGCCGCTCCCCTAGGATGGCCCCATGCAGCCAGGCGACCGTGCGCGAGCCGCGGCCCGCGCGGTGCGCGCCCGCACCCGGGTGGGCCTCACGCGGGTCCGCACGGGGGTGCTCCAGAGCTTCCAGATGACGGTGGCGAGCGTCGGGGCGTACACGATCGCCGAGCACCTGCTGGGCCACTCCGGTCCCATCTTCGCCGCCACGGCCGCCCTGGTCTCCCTGGGCTTCGCGAAGGGCGAGGTCCGCTACCGGCGCGTGCTCGAGGTCTCGATCGGCTGCACCCTCGGCATCGCCGTGGGGGACGCCCTCATCCACGTCCTGGGCGCCGGGGCGTGGCAGGCCGCCGTCGTGCTCATGACCTCCCTGCTGCTCGCCCGCTTCCTCGACAACGGCACGCTGTTCACCACCCAGATGGGTCTGCAGTCCGTGCTGGTGGTCCTGCTGCCGCCCTCCCAGGACGGCGTGTTCGCCCGCTCCGCCGACGCGGTCGTGGGCGGGCTGTGCGCCCTGGCCCTGGCGTACTTCGTGCCCACGGACCCGCGGCGCCAGCCGCGCCAGGACCTGCGGGCGCTCGTCGACGAGTTCGCCGGGGTGCTGCGGGAGGCGAGCCGCGCCGTCGAGGACTACGACGCCACCGCCGCCTGGCACGCCCTCGTGCGCTGCCGCCAGACGCAGCCGCTCGTGGACTCGGTGACCACCGGGCTCAAGGCCTCCCTCGAGATCGTGACGGCCTCCCCGATGTACCGCGGCCGCCGCGCGGAGGTCGAGACGATCGCGCACTCCATCCGCTTCCTCGACCTCGCCGTGCGCAACGCCCGGGTGCTCACCCGCCGGCTCGCGTCGGTGCTCAACCATGTGACCCTCTCCGACGAGGCCGTGGCCTCCCTGACCGATGCCCTCGAGGACCTCGCGGACGCCGTCACCACCCTGGGCAACGCGCTCGCGGTGGCCGCTCCCGGCTCCCGGGAGAGCTATCTGCGCCAGGCCCGCAACCAGCTGGCGAACGTGGCCGGGCGCCTGCACCCCGGCGAGATGGGGGTGCGCACCATGGAGGGCGAGACCCTCGTGCTGGACATGCGCCCCATGGTCGTGGACCTCCTCGAGGCGGCCGGGATGACCCACGAGGAGGCGCGCGACCAGCTCCCCCGGCTCGAGGGCTGGGACCGCGCCTGAGCACCGCGCTCCTCGCTGCCGACGCGCGGGACCCGGCGGCTCCCGCGCGGGCGGGGCGGGGCGCTCAGCAGCAGGTGGAGGCCCCGGTCCCGGACGGGATCGGCCCGATGGTGACCGGCCGGGGCCCGGAGCAGGCATCGGCCGGCACCCCGGCCGGCTCCCCGCAGCATCCGGCGGCCTCGGGGGCGGGCAGGTCGCAGGAGCCGCCGAGGTCGGTGGAGCAGACCCCGGTCTCGGGCAGCACCAGCTGCACGTCGTCGGCCGCGGCACGGTCCCCGGCCAGGGCTGCGGCGACGGAACGGACCTGCTCGTGGCCGGTGGCCATCAGGAACGTCGGGGCCCGCCCGTAGCTCTTCGCGCCCACGATGTAGAAGTCCGGCTCGGGATGGGCCAGCAGCCTCTCCCCGTGCGGGGCCACGGAGCCGCAGGAGTGGAACTCCGGGTCGATCAGCGGGCCCAGCTTCCGCGGGGCCTCCACGGCGGGGTCCAGCTCCAGGCGCAGCTCCGACAGCATGCCGAGGTCGGGGCGGAACCCGGTGGCCGGGACCACCAGGTCCACGGCCAGCTCCTGCTCCCCGGCCGGGGTGGTGGCGCGGACCGTCAGCCCGTCCTCGCCGGCGATCAGGCCGGTGACGGCGAAGGAGGGGTGCACCCGGACCGTGCCGGAGTCCACCAGCCGGCGCAGCCGGGCGCCCAGGGCGCCGCGGGCGGCCAGCCCGTCGCGCTCCTCCCCGCCGTAGACGCGGGCGACGTCCGGCGAGCGCACCGCCCAGGTGATCCGGGTGCCCGGCTCCTCCTCGGCGAGGGCGCCGAGCTCGAGCAGGGTGTTGGCGGCCGAGTGGCCGGCCCCGACCACGAGCACGTGGCGGCCGGCGAAGCGGCGGCGGTCGCGTCCGGTGACGTCGGGCAGCGGGACGGTGATCCGCCCGGCGGCGAGCGCCTCGGCCTCCCCGGGGGCGGGCAGTCCCGCCCGGCCCAGCGGGTTGGACCGGCCCCAGGTGCCGGAGGCGTCGAGGACCGCGGCGGCCGGCACGTCCGCCAGGGCGCCGTCGGCGTGCTCCACGCGGACCAGGAACGGGGTCCGCGCCCGGTCCGCGGTGCGCGTCCTGTCCATGCCGAGCCGGGACACGGCCAGCACGCGCACGCCGGTGCGGATCCGGCCGGGCAGCGCGGCGGCGAGGGGCGCCAGGTACTGCTCGACGAACTCGGCGCCGGTGGGCAGGTCCTCCGGGTCGGGCTCGGTCCAGCCGGTGCCCCGGAGCAGGCGGCGGGCCGCGGCGTCGACGTCGTAGCGCCACGGGGAGAACAGCCGGACGTGGCCCCACGCCCGGATCGCGCTGCCCACCTCCGGCCCGGCCTCCAGCACCAGCGGGGCCAGGCCGCGCTCGGCCAGGTGGGCGGCCGCGGCCAGCCCCACGGGCCCGGCCCCGACGACGACGACGGGCAGCTGCTCAGCCACGGGAGGCGCCCTCGGTCCCGGCGGGGGCCCCGGCGGGCAGCAGCTCGGCGACCAGGGCCTCGATCCGTCTCCGGATCTCGTCGCGGATCGGCCGGACGGCCTCGAGTCCCTGCCCGGCGGGGTCCTCGAGCGCCCAGTCCTCGTAGCGCTTGCCGGGGTGGAACGGGCAGGCGTCGCCGCAGCCCATGGTGATCACCACGTCGGAGGCCTGGACGTCCTCGTCGGTGAGCACCTTGGGCTGCTCGGCGCTCATGTCGATGCCCTCCTCGGCCATGGCCTGCACCGCGACGGGGTTGACGGTGTCGCCCGGGGCGGACCCGGCGGAGCGCACCTCGATGCGCCCGCCGGAGAGGTGGCCGAGGTAGGCGGCGGCCATCTGCGACCGGCCGGCGTTGTGCACGCACACGAACAGGACGCTGGGCCGGCCGGGCGCGTGCACGTCCTCGGCGCCGGTGAGCTCGCCCAGCAGCGCCCGGACCCGGGCGTCGATGTCGTCGCGGACCAGCCGCATCCGCTCGGCACCCTCGATCCCGCGGGTGGAGGGCTCGTCGGTGTGCCAGGTCTCGACGGTGCCGGCCATGCCCTCGACGGACCCGACCTTCGCCTCGTCGCCCAGCACGACCACGCGGTCCACGCGGCGCAGCAGCTCGGGGTCGACCGGCTTCGGCACGCCGGAGGACATGTCCGCCCCGACCTCGGCGATGACCTCGGCGGACAGGGCGTTGATCTTGCTGCCGGGTCTGGTCCCGGCGGAGTGGACCACCACCGTCCCGTGGGCGTGGTGCTCCATCAGGGCGGCGGCCATCTGGGACTTGCCGCCGTTCTTGGCGCACACGAACAGGACGGAGGGCTTGCTGTCGGTCATCGGGACCTCCTGTGAGAGGGAGCGGGGACGGGGCCCGGTCAGCGGGCCGGGACGGTGGCGTCGTGCGGGAAGAGCCTGCGCCCGGCCCACAGCGAGACGTAGACCAGGGCGACCAGGACGGGGACCTCGATCAGCGGGCCGACCACCCCGGCGAGGGCCTGCCCGGAGGTGACCCCGAAGGTGCCGATGGCCACGGCGATGGCGAGCTCGAAGTTGTTGCCGGCGGCGGTGAACGCCACGGTGGTGGACTTCGCGTAGTTCAGGCCCAGGGCGCGGGAGGCGAGCAGGCCGATGCCGAACATGAGGAAGAAGTAGACCAGCAGCGGCCACGCGATCCGGACCACGTCCCAGGGGTTCGAGGTGATCGCGTCCCCCTGCAGGGCGAAGAGCAGCACGATGGTGAACAGCAGGCCGTAGAGCGCCCACGGGCCCAGCTTCGGCAGGAACGTGCCCTCGTACCAGTCGCGGCCCCTGGCCTTCTCGCCCAGGGTGCGGGTGAGGAACCCGGCCACCAGGGGGATGCCGAGGAACACCAGCACCGAGACGACGATGGACCACACGGAGAACTCGGCGGAGGTGGTGGGCAGGCCCAGCCAGGACGGGAGGACCTGGAGGTAGAACCAGCCCAGGGCGCCGAAGGCGATGACCTGGAAGACCGAGTTGATCGCCACCAGCACGGCCGCCGCCTCGCGGTCCCCGCAGGCGAGGTCGTTCCAGATCAGCACCATGGCGATGCATCGGGCCAGCCCGACGATGATCAGCCCGGTCCGGTACTCGGGCAGGTCGGGAAGGAAGATCCAGGCCAGGGCGAACATCAGCCCGGGTCCGACGATCCAGTTCAGCACCAGGGACGCGCCCAGCAGGCGCTTGTCGCCGGCCACCCGGTGCGTCTCGTCGTAGCGGACCTTGGCGAGCACCGGGTACATCATCACCAGCAGCCCGATCGCGATGGGCACGGACACCTCCCCGATCCGCACGGCCTCCAGGGCGGTGTCCAGGCCGGGGACGAAGCGGCCCAGGAGCAGCCCGGCGACCATGGCGGCGATGATCCAGGCGGGCAGCCAGCGGTCGAGGAAGGACAGGTCCTTCATCACCCCCTGGTGCGGTGCGGCGGTGGTCGTGGTGGCGCTCATGGGCGGGGCATCCCCTTCGTATCGACGGTCGTCTATGCCACACAGTAGGGGTCACATCGACGACCGTCAATGTAGAGTGGAGGCATGACTCTCGCACCCGATCGCCAGGCCGCCGCGGACGACCAGTGCGTCCAGGGCGCGGCGCGGGACGGGTGCTGCTCGCTGTCCCGCGGTCCCATGGACGCCGAGGACGCCCAGCGCGCCGCCGGCCTGCTCAAGGCCCTGGCGGACCCCACCCGGCTGCGGCTGCTCTCCCACGTCGCGGCCCAGGGCTGCGAGACCGTGTGCGCCTGCGACCTGACCGACGTCCTCGGCATCAGCCAGCCCACGGTCAGCCACCACATGAAGAAGCTCGTCGACGCCGGGCTGCTCGCCCGCGAGCAGCGGGGCAAGTGGGCGCACTACAGCGTGGTGCCCGGGGCCTTCGCGGAGCTGCGCTCCTTCCTCGACCTCGGCTGACCCCGCCCGCCGGCCCCGCCGGCGGGCGGGGTCGGCGGCGCCGCACCGGTGCGCCTAGGCCGTCCGCCGCGGCCGATAGCCTGGACGCCATGAGCACCCGCACCCGCCGCAACTCTCCCGCCTACCGCTGCACCGAGTGCGGCTGGAGCACGGCCAAGTGGGTGGGGCGGTGCGGCGAGTGCCAGGCGTGGGGCACGGTCGAGGAGATCGGCGAGCACAGGGCCCGCACCACCGCGGCCCGCTCCATCGCCGAGCCCGCCCGTCCCATCGCCCAGGTCGACGCCACCGTCGCGGCCTCCGCTCCCACCGGCGTGCCGGAGCTGGACCGGGTCCTCGGCGGCGGGCTCGTCCCCGGCGCGGTCGTGCTGATGGCCGGGGAGCCCGGGGTCGGCAAGTCGACGCTGCTGCTCGACGTCGCCGCCCGCTTCGCGGAGGGCACCGGCGAGGGCACCCGCGACGTCCTCTACGTCACCGGGGAGGAGTCCGCCGCCCAGGTGAAGCTGCGCGCGGACCGGATCGGCGCCGTGGCGCCCACCCTCTACCTCACCGCGGAGACCGACCTCGCCACGGCCCTGGGCCACATCGAGACCGTCTCCCCCCGCCTGCTCGTGGTCGACTCCGTGCAGACCCTGGCCAGCGCGGAGGTCGAGGGCTCCGCCGGCGGGGTCACGCAGGTGCGCGAGGTCGCGGCCTCGCTCATCGCCGCGGCCAAGAAGCGGAACATGACCACGCTGCTCGTCGGCCACGTGACCAAGGACGGCTCCATCGCGGGGCCCCGCCTGCTCGAGCACCTCGTGGACGTCGTGTGCCAGTTCGAGGGCGAGAAGCACTCCCGGATCCGGCTGCTGCGGGCGGTGAAGAACCGCTACGGCCCCACCGACGAGGTCGGCTGCTTCGACCTCACCGAGACCGGCATCACGAGCGTGGAGGACCCCTCGGGCCTGTTCGTCTCGCGCACGGCCATGCCGGTGTCCGGGACCTGCCTGACGGTCACCCTCGAGGGCCGCCGGCCCCTGCTCGCCGAGGTGCAGGCGCTGCTGGACCGCTCCTCCACCGCACAGCCCCGGCGGGCCACCGCCGGTCTGGACTCCTCACGGGTCGCGATGCTGCTCGCCGTCCTGCAGCGCCGGGCCGGGGTGAACCTGAACGGGCTGGACTGCTACGTCTCGACCGTCGGCGGGGTCAGGCTCACCGAGCCCTCCACCGACCTCGCCGTGGCCATGGCCCTGGCCTCCGCCGCCCAGGACCGGCCCCTCCCGCAGCGGCTCGTGTGCTTCGGGGAGGTGGGCCTGGCCGGCGAGGTGCGGCCCGTCCCGGGCATCGGCCGCCGGATCCAGGAGGTCGCCCGGCTCGGCTTCACCCACGCGGTCGTGCCCGCCAGCCCGACCGGCCCGGGCCCGGTCCCGGCGGGTTTCACGGTGCGCGAGGTGACCACCATCCAGGAGGCCATGGAGCTGCTCTTCCCCCGCTCGGCGGCCGGTTCCGGGCAGAAGGGGCGGACGGCCGCGGCCGTATGATGTGAGCGTGGCGAAGACCCCTGAGAACGCACTGCGCAAGACGCTGGCCCGGATCGCGCCGGGCACCGAGCTGCGCACCGGTCTCGAACGGATCCTGCGCGGCCGCACCGGCGGGCTGCTGGTGCTCGGCTTCGACCGCTCCGTGGAGGCGATCTGCTCCGGGGGCTTCGACATCAACACCGACTTCTCCGCGCCCAAGCTGCGGGAGCTGGCCAAGATGGACGGCGCCATCATCTGCGACCGGGACGCGACGCGCATCCTCAAGGCCGGGGTCCAGCTCGTGCCCGACGCCTCGATCGACACCACGGAGTCCGGCACCCGGCACCGCTCCGCGGAGCGCACCGCCAAGGAGACCGGGGTCCCGGTGATCTCCGTGAGCCAGTCCATGAGCGTCATCACCATCTACGTGGGCGAGACCCGGTACGCGATCGAGGGCTCGCAGTCGATCATGGCCCGCGCCAACCAGGCCCTGCAGACGCTGGAGCACTACAGCCACCGGATGGAGCAGGTCCTGGGCAATCTCTCCTCCCTGGAGATCGAGGCGTCCGTCGCCGTGCGGGACGTGGCCCTGACCCTGCAGCGCATGGAGATGGTGCGGCGGATCTCCTCCGAGATCGGCTGGTACGTCCTCGAACTGGGCGTGGACGGGCGGCTGATCGCCCTGCAGCTCGAGGAGCTGACCGCGGGCTCGGGCCCGGGCCCCGACGTCGTGCTGCGCGACTACCTGCCCGACGGCACCCCGCTGGAGGGTATCGAGCGGGGACTGGAGAGCCTCGCCGAGCTCACCCCCACGGAGCTCATCGACCTCCAGCGGATCGCGGTGTCGGTGGGGCTGATCGAGCCGCAGGGCAGTCTCGAGACGGACCTGCACCCGCACGGCTACCGGCTGCTGGAGGGCATCAAGTCGATGCCGCGGGCGGTCGCCAACCGGCTCGTGCGCCAGTTCGACGGCCTGCAGTCCCTCATGGCCGCCAACCTCGAGGACCTCAAGGCGGTCGAGGGCATCGGGGAGCAGCGGGCCCGCACGGTCCGCGAGTCCCTGTCCCGGATGGCCGAGACCAGCCTGCTCGAACGCTTCATGTGAGCCGCGGGGGGCCCGTTCACTCGAGGACGAACGCGGCGGGGTCGCTCGTTCGCTCCCCGAGGGAGACCACCAGGCGGTAGTACCCGGGCTGGGCCTCGCCACCCGCCTCCTCGCAGCCCTCGGCGGTGCGCAGCAGGTTCCACGTCAGCCGCGCGCTCTCCTCCTGCCCCGGCTCGAGCGTGCGCTGCGCGTCCTCGGAGCCCGCCTGGCAGTGCCGGCTGTCGAAGACGGTGTCCGAGCCCGAGCTCACCTCGTAGGCCATCCGGGAGGTGCCCGCGTCGACCGTGCAGGTCTCCTCCCCCGTGTTCTCCAGGGTGAGCACGAGCACGGGCTCCTCGCCCTCGGGGTAGCTCTCCCGGTCCGTGGACGCCCGCACGGCCAGGGCGGGGCCGCACTCCTCGACGGGCCCCTCCGTGGCGGTCGGGGACGCGGAGGGTGAGTCGCTCTCGTCGGGCCGCGGCGTGAAGTCGGCGAAGGGCTCCTGGGAGGCCGCGGGGGCGGAGGCCGCCGCCCCGGGGGCGGGGGTGCCCTCCGGCTCGTCGGGGCCCAGCATGGACGCGACGGCCGAGAGCATGCCCACGGCCACGAGCAGCAGCAGCACCCCGGCCACGACCGCCGCCACGATCCGCCGACGCCGGTAGACCTCGGGGCTCTGCCGCCGGGAGTCGGCGGAGCGGGGAGCCCGCCCGCCGTCGTCGTGACCGCTGCCCGACCGTCCGTGGGGGGTGCTCCCGGTACCTCTCTGCGCCATGCCCCCAAGGCTACAGTGGGTGGCGATGACCACCGCCGACACCACCCCCGACCCCGTTCCCGGCCCCCCTCCCGGTCCCGCCGCGGACCTCGGCCTGCCGGAGCTGCACCGGTCCGTGACCGACTGGTTCGACGCCGCCGCCCGGGACCTCCCGTGGCGGGACCCGCACTGCTCCCCGTGGGGTGTCATGGTCAGCGAGTTCATGCTCCAGCAGACCCCCGTGGTGCGCGTGCTGCCGGTGTGGCGGGTCTGGCTGCAGCGCTGGCCGCGCCCCGCCGACCTCGCGGCCGAGAGCACGGGCGAGGCGGTGCGGGCCTGGGGCCGGCTGGGCTACCCGCGGCGGGCCCTGCGCCTGCACGCGGCCGCCGTGGAGATCACCGAGCGCCACGGCGGACGGGTGCCGGCCGGGCACGACGAGCTGCTGGCCCTGCCGGGAGTGGGCGCCTACACGGCCGCCGCGATCGCCGTGTTCGCCTTCGGGGACCGGCAGGTCGTGGTCGACACCAACATCCGGCGCGTGCAGGCCCGCGTGGTCTCGGGGCGGGCCCTGCCGTCCCGGTCCCTGACCGCCGCGGAGGCCCGGCTCGCCGAGGAGCTCATGCCGGAGGACGACGCCCTCGCCGTGCGCTGGAACAAGGCGGTGATGGAGCTGGGCGCCCTCGTCTGCACCGCCCGCTCTCCGCGCTGCGAGCAGTGCCCCGTCCGGCACGCGTGCGCGTGGGTGGCCGCGGGCAGGCCCGAGCCCGCCGAGGCCCCCCGGGGGCAGAGCTGGCACGGCACGGACCGGCAGGTCCGGGGCGCGATCATGGCGGTGCTCCGGGCCGGCCACGACCCCGTGCCGGGCCCGCACCTCACGGGCCCGGTGGACGTCGCGACGGGCACCGGGCTGGGACCGGAGGCCCTGCGCGCGCTGGACGCGCTGCACGGGCTCAGGGCCCCGGAGGACCAGCGCCGGCGCGCGCTGGACGGGCTGCTCCAGGACGGGCTGGCGGTGCGCGGCCCCGCCGGGATCAGCCTTCCGGGCTGAGCTCGAGGATCATCCTCGTGTTGCCGAGCGTGTTCGGCTTCACCCGCGCGAGGTCGAGGTACTCGGCCACGCCCTCGTCGTGGGAGCGCATCAGCTCCGCGAAGACGTCCGGGTCCAGCTGCTCCTGGTTGGGCATCACCTCGAAGCCGTACCGGTGGAAGAAGTCGACCTCGAAGGTCAGGCAGAACACGCGGGTCACCCCCACCGCCCGGGCCCGCTCGATCAGCCCGGCCAGCAGCGTGTGCCCCACCCCGCGGCCTCGCCAGTCGTCGGAGGTGGCCAGGGTGCGCACCTCCCCCAGATCCTCCCACATCACGTGCAGGGCCCCGCAGCCGACGAGACGGGCGGGACCGCCGTCGGCCGTCTCCACGACCAGGAACTCCTGGATGCCCTCGTAGTAGGCGACCGTGTCCTTATTGATGAGCACCCCGGCCCGGGCCAGCGGAGCCACCAGCTCCTTGATGGCAGGGACGTCGGAGGTGCGGGCGGGTCGCAGTCGAAGGTCGGTCACGCGGCAAGTGTACGCGTGCGAAATCGGCCGGCCCCCGAGCATGTCGCCCCGCGAACGGCCTCGCCCCCGGGGACGCGGAAGGGCCCGCCGCGCGAGTGCGCGATGGGCCCTCCTCGGGGAGCCGGGAGGGGCTCAGCCCTCGGTGCCGGCGTCCCCGTCCCCGCGGACGGCCTCGACGTCCTCGAAGCCGCCCATCGGGTCGACCATGCCGTCGCCCGTGAGGTCGTACATGGGCGTGGAGGAGAAGGTCAGGACCTCCTGGTCGCCCTCGCCCTCGGTGCCCACCGTGATCTTCTCGCCGGAGTTGATCTCGCCGAAGAGGATCTTCTCGGAGAGCCGGTCCTCGATCTCCCGCTGCATGGTCCGGCGCAGCGGGCGGGCGCCCATCGCGGGGTCGTAGCCCTTGCGGCTGACCCACACCTTGGCGGCGTCGGTGAGCTCGATCGACATGCCCTGGTCCCGCAGGCGCTCCTGCAGCCGCGCCACGAACAGGTCCACGATCTGGACGATCTCGGGCTCCGTCAGCTGCGGGAACACGATGATCTCGTCCACGCGGTTGAGGAACTCGGGGCGGAAGTGCTCCTTGAGCTCGTCCTGGACCTTCGCCTGCATGCGCTCGTAGCTGGAGGCGGAGTCCACACCGGTCTGGAAGCCCACCGGCACGGCCCGGGAGATGTCCTTGGTGCCCAGGTTCGTGGTCATGATGATCACGGTGTTCTTGAAGTCCACCACGCGGCCCTGCGAGTCGGTCAGGCGGCCGTCCTCGAGGATCTGCAGCAGGGAGTTGAACAGGTCCTGGTGCGCCTTCTCGACCTCGTCGAAGAGGACCACGGAGAACGGCTTGCGGCGCACCTTCTCGGTGAGCTGGCCGCCCTCCTCGTAGCCCACGTAGCCCGGAGGCGCTCCGAAGAGGCGCGAAACCGTGTGCTTCTCCTGGTACTCGGACATGTCCAGGGTGATGAGGGCGTCCTCGTCCCCGAACAGGAACTCCGCGAGCGCCTTCGCGAGCTCGGTCTTGCCCACGCCGGTGGGGCCGGCGAAGATGAACGAGCCGCCGGGACGCTTGGGGTCCTTCAGCCCCGCGCGGGTGCGCCGCATCGAGCGGGAAAGCGCCTTGATGGCGTCGTTCTGGCCGATGATGCGCTTGTGCAGCTCGTCCTCCATGTGCAGGAGGCGGCCCGTCTCCTCCTCGGTGAGCTTGTAGACGGGCACACCGGTGGAGGCGGAGAGCACGTCGGAGATCACCTCGGGGTTCACCTCGGCGAGCTCGTCGCCGCCGTCGCGCCAGGCCCGGTCCTTGTCGTCCCGCTCGGCGATGAGCTTCTGCTCGTTGTCGCGCAGCGAGGCGGCCTTCTCGTAGTCCTGGCCGTCGATGGCGGCCTCCTTGAGCCGCTTCACCTCGACGATGCGGTCGTCGAGCTCCTTGATCTCCGGCGGCGCGGTCATCCGCTTGATCCGCAGCCGCGCCCCGGCCTCGTCGATCAGGTCGATCGCCTTGTCCGGGAGGAAGCGGTCCGAGACGTAGCGCGCCGACATGTGCACGGCCGCCTCGAGCGCCTCGTCCGAGATGGTGACACGGTGGTGCGCCTCGTACTTGTCGCGCAGGCCCTTGAGGATCTCGACGGCGTGCGCCTCGGAGGGCTCGTCCACCTGGATCGGCTGGAAGCGGCGCTCCAGGGCGGCGTCCTTCTCGATGTGCTTGCGGTACTCGTCGAGCGTGGTGGCACCGATGGTCTGCAGCTCGCCGCGGGCCAGCATGGGCTTGAGGATCGAGGCGGCGTCGATCGCGCCCTCGGCGGCACCGGCGCCCACGAGCGTGTGGATCTCGTCGATGAACAGGATGATGTCCCCGCGGGTGCGGATCTCCTTGAGCACCTTCTTGAGCCGCTCCTCGAAGTCGCCGCGGTAGCGGGAGCCCGCCACGAGGGAGCCGAGGTCCAGGGTGTAGAGGTGCTTGTCCTTGAGGGTCTCGGGGACGTCCCCGCGCACGATCTGCTGCGCCAGGCCCTCGACGACGGCGGTCTTGCCGACACCGGGCTCACCGATCAGCACCGGGTTGTTCTTGGTGCGGCGGGAGAGGATCTGCATCACGCGCTCCATCTCCTTGAAGCGCCCGATGACCGGGTCCAGCTTGCCCTCGCGGGCGGCGGCGGTGAGGTTGCGGCCGAACTGGTCCAGCACGGCGGACCCCGCGGGCGTGCCCTCGGACTGCCCGGCGGAGCGCACGCCGGCACCCTCCTTCTCGGGGGTCCCCCCGCCCTGGTAGCCCGAGATGAGCTCCAGCACGGTGGAGCGCACCTTCTGGGGCTCGGCGCCGAGCTTGGTCAGCACCTGGGCGGCCACGCCCTCGCCGGCACGGATGATGCCGAGCAGGATGTGCTCGGTGCCGATGTAGTTGTGGCCGAGCTGGAGCGCCTCGCGCAGCGAGAGCTCGAGGACCTTCTTGGCGCGCGGCGTGAACGGGATGTGCCCGGAGGGCGCCTGCTGGCCCGGGCCGATGATGTCCTGGACCTGCTCGCGGGCGCCGGTGAGGGTGATGCCCATCGAGTCGAGCGCCTTGGCGGCGACTCCCTCGCCCTCGTGGATCAGCCCGAGCAGCAGGTGCTCGGTGCCGATGTAGTTGTGGTTGAGCATCCTGGCCTCTTCCTGGGCCAGCACCACGACCCGGCGGGCGCGGTCGGTGAAGCGTTCGAACATGGATACTCCTCAGTCGATGTCTGCAGACGATGCTACGCACCCGGGAGCCCGATCGGGGGGCTGTTCGCCACCGGCGAGACGCCCCCGGGTGGCCCGGGCCGCACCGGGGGCCTCCCGCACCCGTCCCGTGCCCGTCCGGTGCCCGGGAATAGACCGCGGCGTTTATCCGGTTCGGCGCCCGAACCCCCGAATGCGCAGGTCAGGAAACAATGCACAGCATTTCCCCCCGGACCGGCCCACGACTAATCCGGGGACCGCAGAGCCGGAGCAGAGCACAAAAGGAGGGACCGGCGGACCGGTCCCTCCTTCTGATCTCCGCGCGCTGACGGCCGGAGTTTACTGGTGGGCGTCGTAGTACGCCTTCTGGACGTCCTGGTGGATGCGGCCGCGGTCGGAGACCGGGTGGCCGTTCTCCCGGGCCCACTGCCGGATCGCGGCGGTGTCCGGGTTGGACTTGCCGGTGGGACGGGCGCCTCCGGAGCGGGCCTGCTTCGGGGTCTGCTTGGCCTGGGCCCGCCGGGCCTTGGCGATGAAGGGACGCACGGCGTCGCGCAGCTTCGCCGCGTTCTCCTCGGACAGATCGATCTCGTACTGCGTCCCGTCCAGCCCGAACCGGACGGTCTCCTCGGCGGGTCCGCCGTCGAGGTCGTCCTCGAGAATGATCTTCACGGTCTGTGCCATGGTTGAAACTCTCCTCCGCCTTCCGGCGCTCGTCATTCCCGGCACCCGCCGGTCCGGCGCGTCCCGAGGTGGTGCTGATTTCCCCGTGTCGGCCCGGAACACACGGATCAGGAATTCCGGCCGATCCCGGGAACTCTTCATCCCGGTGTTGTCGACTTTATCCTACAATTCCACGGGGCAATTCGTCAGCAGGGAATCAGCGGGGAAAGGAAGAAGAATCCGGGGAGCAGTCCGGGGGGAAATCCCCGCGCCAATTCGAATTCATCGGAAAACCCGCGGACGCCCGGAGCGGAGACCTCGCGTCAGCGCTTCGGGCCGCGCCCGCGGCGAGGACGGTGGCCGAAGGGGACGTCCTCGCCGTCGCGCTGCCTGAGCTGCTCGTACCAGCGCTCCGCGTCGTCCTGGGAACGGGCCTCCATGGCGCGCTCCGTGCGGTCGCCGCGGAAGATCGAGCGGAGGATCAGCCAGAAGATGATGCCGATGCAGATGGAGGGCAGCAGGACGGCGATGTATTCCATGGGGCGATTCTCCCGGGGTGGTCTGGACGGAGGCTGGGGACCCGTGGACGGGGCTCAGTCCTGTTCCGGCTTCATGAGGGGGAAGAGGATGGTCTCCCGGATCCCGAGGTCGGTGAAGAGCATGATGAGCCGGTCCAGGCCCAGGCCGAGCCCGCCCATGGGCGGGGCGCCGTGCTCGAGGGCCCGCAGGAAGTCCTCGTCCAGGCGCATGGCCTCGTCGTCGCCGGCGGCCGCGCGGTGGGACTGCTCGGTGAGCCGCTCCCGCTGAACCACCGGGTCGATCAGCTCGGAGAAGGCGGTGCCGCGCTCCATGCCGCCGATGACGAGGTCCCACGCCTCGATCAGCCCGCGCTCGGAGCGGTGCTGGCGGGCCAGGGGCTGCGCCGACGGCGGGTAGTCGCACACGAAGGTCGGCTGGATCAGCGTGGGCTCGACGATCTCGCCGAAGAGCTCGAGCACGTGCTTCTCCGCGTCCCAGGCCGGGTCCACGGGGACCTCGCACTCCTCGGCGATCCTGCGGAGGGTCTCCACGGGCGTCCCCGGGGTGATCTGCTGCCCCACGGCCTCGGACAGCGCCGGGTACACGGACAGCCAGCGCCACTCCCCGCGCAGGTCGATCGTGCCCCTGTCCGTCTCGATCGTGTCCACGCCCAGGGCGTCGGCGCACGCGAGGATGATCTGCCGGATCCGCTCGGCCATCGTGAACTGGTCGGCGTAGGCCTCGTAGGCCTCCAGCGTGGTGAACTCGGGGCTGTGGGAGGAGTCGACGCCCTCGTTGCGGAACACCCGGCCGATCTCGAAGACCCGCTCGATCCCGCCGACCACGGCGCGCTTGAGGTAGAGCTCCGTGGCGATGCGCAGGGTCATGTCCTGGTCGAAGGCGTTGAGGTGGGTCTCGAACGGCCGGGCGCTCGCCCCGCCGTGCACCAGCTGCAGGATGGGCGTCTCGATCTCCACGTAGCCCTGCTCGACCAGGACGTTGCGCACCGTCTGGATGATCCGCGCGCGCTTCACCACGACGTCGCGGGCCTCGGGCCGGACGATGAGGTCGAGGTAGCGCCGGCGCACCCGGGTCTCGTCGCTGAGCTCGTTGTGCATCGTGGGCAGGGGGCGCAGGGCCTTCGAGGCCATGGCCCACGCGTCGGCCATCACGGAGAGCTCGCCGCGGCGGGAGGCGATCACCTCGCCGTGGACGGCCACGAAGTCGCCGAGGTCCACGAGCTGCTTCCACTCACCGAGGGACTCCTCCCCCACCTTCGCGAGCGAGAGCATGACCTGCAGGCGGGTGCCGTCCCCCTCCTGGAGGGTCGCGAAGCAGAGCTTGCCGGTGTTGCGCACGAACACCACGCGCCCGGCCACGCCCACGAACTGCCCGGTCTCCGCGCCGGGCTCCAGGTGGCCGTGGGCCGCCCGGACCTCGGCGAGGGTGTGCGTGCGCTCCACGCCCACGGGGTAGGCCTCCCGGCCCGACTCGAGCAGCCTGGCGCGCTTGGCGAGCCGGAACTGCATCTGGTCCGAGAGCTCGGCCTGCTCGGCGGCCTGGTCCTGGGCGGTCGGGGTGGTGTTCTGCGCGTTGGTCACAGTTGTCCAGGATATCGCGGGGGGTCAAATCCGCCGCCGGGGCCGGCTGCGGCCCGGGCGTCACAGGGCCAGGTTGTCGATCAGCCGCGTGCCGCCCACGTGCGCCGCCACGAGGGCGAGCGTGCCCGGGCCGGGGGCCGCGGGGGCCAGCGTGCGGGGGTCGACGACGACGAGGTAGTCGAGCCGGACCTGGTCCGCGGCGTCGATCCGGGCGCGGGCGGCCTCGAGGTCCAGCTCACCGGCGGCGAGGGCCCGCAGGGTGCCGGGGAGCACGAGTGCGGCGCGCCGCTGTCCGGCGTCGAGGTAGCGG
This sequence comes from Kocuria sabuli, assembly GCF_040981185.1. Lineage (NCBI taxonomy): Bacteria > Bacillati > Actinomycetota > Actinomycetes > Micrococcales > Micrococcaceae > Kocuria > Kocuria sabuli. Next base: position 33,335 of record NZ_JAVHZE010000011.1, on the reverse strand, counting down.
TTGCGGGAGGACAGCGCGAGCCCGTCGGCATCGCGCACGATGGGCACGGGGCGGACAGTGACGGGCAGGTCGAAGTCGGCGACCATCCGGCGCACCAGCAGCAGCTGCTGCGCGTCCTTCTCCCCGAAGTACGCCCGGAAGGGTCCCGGCACGGGCGGGGCGGCGATGTTGAGCAGCTTGTTGACCACCGTCAGGGCGCCGTCGAAGTGGCCCGGGCGGCTCGCGCCGTCGAGCACGGCCCCCAGCCGGCCGGAGGTGACGCGCACGAGCGGCTCACCGTCGGGGTACATCTGCTCCACGGTGGGGGCGAACACGAGGTCGGCCCCGAACCGGGCGAGCAGCTCGAGGTCGGCCCCGAGCGTGCGGGGATAGCGCTCGTAGTCCTCGTCCGGGCCGAACTGGAGCGGGTTGACGAACACCGAGACCGCGACGAGCGCGTTCTCCTCCCGCGCGAGCCGCACCAGGTGGCCGTGTCCCTCGTGCAGCGCCCCCATCGTGGGCACCAGGCCCAGCGACGCCTCGCCCGGCAGCGCGGCGAGGCGCTCGGCGAGGGCGGCGCGGAACTCCCCGATCCCCCGGCAGACGCGGGGAGTGGTGGAGGTGGTGGTCACGGGGTGTCCTTCCCGTCGGTGAGGTCGAGGGCCGCGAGCACGGCCTCGTAGCGGGGGCGGTCGAGCAGACCGCGGTCCAGGGCGCGGCGGGCGGTGACGCGGGCGAGGTCCAGGTAGGCCAGCAGGACGTCGTCGCCCTGGTGGCCGTGGGCGTACTCGTCGAGGGCGCCGCGGTGGGCGGCCACGGTGCCGGCGTCGCCGCGGGCGACGGGCCCGGTCAGCGCCGACTCCCCCGAGGCCAGGGCGTTGTCCAGGGTGGCGCGCAGCAGGGGGCCGAGCATCCGGTCCGGGTTCTCCACGCCGATGTCCCGCAGCACCTGCACCGACTGCCCGGTGAGGGTCGTCAGGTGGTTGGCGCCGTGGGCCAGGGCCGCGTGGTAGAGCGGGCGGTCGGCCTCGGCGACCACGACCGGCTCGGCACCCATCTCGACCACGAGGGCCTGGGCGATGGGCAGCACCGGGGCCGGTGCGGTGATCCCGAACGAACAGTCGCTCAGCCGGGCGAGGTCGAGGCTCATGCCCGTGAAGGTCATCGCCGGGTGGACCGCCAGCGGGATGGTCCCGAGCCGGCGCGCGGGGTCGAGGACCCCGGTGCCCCAGCGGCCGGCGGTGTGCACCACGAGCTGGCCCGGCTGCCACAGCCGCGCGTCGGCGAGGCCCTGCACGAGCCCGGGCAGCTCGTCGTCGGGCACGGCCAGGAGCACGAGCTCGGCCCGCTCCAGGACGGCGGGGACGTCCAGGACGGGCACGTCCGGCAGGAGGGCCTCGGCCCGGTCCCGGCTGGCCTCGGAGACCGCGTTGACCCCCACCACGGCGTGCCCGGCCGCGCGCAGGGCCGCCCCGAGGACGGCGCCCACCTTTCCGGCGCTGACGATCCCCACCCCGAGGCGTCCGGGGCGGTCCGAGGGGTGGGTCATGCTCTCTCCTGCAGGGGGACTCGGGGGTGGCGCGGGCCGTCGGCCAGTCTACGGGCGCCGGCGGCGTGCGCCGTCTGGGCCGCCGCCAGGGCCCGGGCGTCCCCGGCGTCGAGGTGCGCGACGGCGACGGTCACCGGCCCGGGGGTCGAGTGCAGCTCGACGTCGGCGAGTCCCAGGGCGCGCTCGAGGGGTCCCTGGGAGACGGCGACGGACTGGGTCTTCTCGTGGGGCAGCACGTCGGTGCGCCGGCTCAGCCGCCCCGACCGGACCGCCAGGACGTCCTCCGTCGCGGCGAAGCCGGTGCGCCGGTGCACCAGGGGGTCCAGCCACCGGGCCCGGCGCGGGGAGGTGGTGTAGCGGCCCTGCCCGCCGAGACCGTGCAGGCCCTCCCCGAGCAGCGCCGGGAGGTCCCCGTCGCGGGCCCCGGGCAGGGCGAGGTGCAGGACCGTGCGCACCTCGGGCAGGGTGCCCACGGGCAGCAGGGTGGAGCGCATGGCGTCGCTCTCCCCGCCCGCGGGGCCGTAGCCGGCCACGTTGGCCCGGATCCGGTACCAGCCGAAGGGACGCCACAGCAGCGGCTGATCCACCCCGACCGCCTGGATCCGCCCCGTGGGGACCGTCTGGGAGCGGACGCTGAACAGCCCGTAGCGCACGCGCATGCCCTCCGGGACGCGCAGCAGCCGGAAGTGGTAGCCCTGCTCGAAGCGGCGGTAGGCCACGGCGCCGAAGCTGACCAGCCCGGGCAGCCAGGCCGCGAGCACGGCCGGCCCGGCGACGGGGTCGAGCACGAGTGCGACCGGCGCGGCGACGAGGAGCACGGCCAGGACGACGGCGGAGCCGGAGGCGAGCACGGATCCGAGCAGCCGCGGCACGGGCACCGTCAGGACGGGGTGCTCCTCGTCGCCGGTCGCCGCCCACGGCGCGGGGCGCCGCGCCGGTTCCCCCGGCGGGCCGGCGCGGCCGGGAGCGGCCAGCCCGAGCCGGCCCAGCAGCTCGCCGCGCAGCGCGCGGGCCTGGGGGTGCGTGAGATAGGACAGGGACACCGCGGACTGCCCGGCGTCGGCCACCTCGAACTTCAGCTCGGCCAGGCCCAGCAGGCGGGGCAGGAAGGGACGGTGGATGTCGATGGCCTGCACCCGGTCCAGGCGGGCCTGGCGCTCCTGGCGGAAGAGCACCCCGGAGCGCACCCGCACGTGCTCGGGCGTCACCTGGTAGCGGGTGAACCACCACGCGACGAGCACGACCGCGGCGGCCACCAGGAGCACGAGGACCACGATCCCGGCCAGGGCCCACCAGAACAGGGGGCCCACCTGCCCGGGGTCGAGCTCCTGCGCCGGGGAGTCCCTGCCGCCGAGGTAGGCGCGCAGGAGGTCGTCGAGCACGATGTTGACGAAGCCGCCCACGAGCACGACGATCGCCAGCCACCCCTTGACCACCGGGGTCAGCGGGTGGACGCGGTGCCACTGCGGTGCCGGGTCCGGGGCGGGCACAGCGGTCACAGGCCCGCCAGGAGGGCCTGGCCGCGGGCGGTGAGCCGCTCGCGCAGCCGGGACGCCTCGGCGTGCTCCACGCCGGGGATCTCGGCGTGGCTGCCGACGGCCGCGGTGTGCAGCTTCACGGTGGCCAGGCCGAAGCTGCGCTGCAGCGGCGAGACCGACACGTCCACGTACTGCATCCGCCCGTAGGGGATGACGAGGACCCGCTGGTAGAGCAGGCCGCGGCGCACGAGCAGGTCCTCCCCGCGCTCGGCGTAGCCGATGGCCCGCACCCGCCGCGGGGCCAGCAGGAGGGAGACCAGGCCGACGACGAGGACCACCGCCGGCGGGAGCAGCAGCCAGTGCAGGGGCGCGCCGGCCCAGATGCCCGTGCCGGCCAGCACCGCGGGCCAGCCCACGACGGCCAGCCAGAAGAGGGTGCCGAACAGGGTGGAGAGCATCACGACCGGGACGTGGCGGGGGGACACCCGGGTCCAGACGAGCCCCTCCGGGTCGATCGCCCGGTTGCTCAGCGGGGTCCGGTCACCGGGCGTCCCGGCCGCGGGGCCGGGCACGGGGTCGTTCGCGGATCTCTCGGGCATAACCACCTTCTCCCTCGGGGAGCTCCTTCTCCCGTCCCCTACGGTACTCGGCGTCCTCCCCGGCGTCGGGGTCGTCCGGCGGCAGCTTGCAGAAGCTCTCCACGATCCAGCCCACGACGACGAGGACGAGCCCCGCCGCGGCGTGGGCCAGGCACACCCACAGCGGCCCCTGCTCCGAGCGCACGGACAGCAGGGCCAGCTGCTCGACGGCGATGGCGGCGTGCCAGCCCGCCAGCACGGCCCCCGCCCAGGCCCCCGCCTGGGCGCCGGCGGCGGTGCGGGCCGCCACCAGCGGGTCGAAGCGCTGCGGGTGCGCACCCTCCTGGTAGCGCTTGACCCGCGCGCCCAGCACGAGCAGGACCACGGCGGCGGCCGCGACGGCGGCGAGCGAGGCCCACGGCAGGATCAGCAGCGGGCCGCCCGCCCCCGTGGAGAGCCGGTTGGCGGTCCAGCCGAGGGCCCCGGCGACCGCGGCGCACATCAGCAGGGCCGGAACGGTGAGCACGTGCACGGCGGAGCCTCCTCAGTCCCGGTCCCCGCCGCCGGGTCCGGCGGGCAGCAGCGGCACGGTGTCGGGGCCGAGACCGCCGAGGTCCGCGGCCTCGCGGGCCAGGTCGACGACCCGGCGCCCGTCGAGGGTCGCGGCAGGGTCCATCAGGGCCCACGGCACCAGCACGAACGCGCGCGTGGCGGCGCGCAGGTGCGGGACGGTCAGGTCGGGTTCGTCCAGGTGCAGCGCCCCGTAGACCACGATGTCGATGTCCAGGGTCCGGGGACCCCAGCGCTGCGCCCGGACGCGGTGGTGGCGCTGCTCGACCTCCTGGCAGGCTCGGAGCAGGGCGAAGGGGCTGAGCTCCGTGTCCACCTCGACCACCGCGTTGAGGTAGTCGCCCTGGTCCGCCGGGCCGCCGACCGGCTTGGAGCGCACCACGGGCGACGCGCGGGTCAGGGTGATGCGGGGGTGGGCGGCCAGGTCCTGGGCGGCACGGCGCAGGGTGTCCTCCCGGTCGCCGAGGTTGGCGCCGAGGGCGAGGACGGCCAGGGTGCCCATGTCAGCGCTCCCGGTAGATCGTCACGGACACGTCGGAGAAGGTCACCTCGATGGGGGCCTTGGGCTTGTGCACCGTGACCTCCACCGCCTCGAGGGGGAAGCGGTCGAGCAGCCGCCGGGCGATCCGGTCGGCGAGCGTCTCGAGCAGGTTCACGCTGGGGCCGATCACGATGTCCCGCACCTCCTCGGCGACCTCGCCGTAGTGGGCGGTCAGCGCGACGTCGTCCGTGGCCCCCGCCTCGGAGAGGTCGAGGTACATGGCGAGGTCCACGAAGAACGGCTGCCCGCTGCGCTTCTCCTGGTCGAAGACCCCGTGGTAGCCCACGGCGCCGACGCCCAGGAGGTTGATCCGGTCGCGGCGGTCCGGGGCCCGGGCGGAGGCCACCGGCACGTGCTGGCGGCCGGCACGGTCTCCGGCGCGCATGCGCGCCGGGTCGGACTCCTCGCGCGGCACCCGGGTCATCGGTCCCCTCCCCCGGCGGTGCGGGCGGTGCCACCCGCACCGGGGTGCAGGAGGGCCTGCTCGGTGCCGCGCCACGCGTGCGCGGCGGCCACCGCGTCCGCGCTCGAGCGGACGTCGTGCACCCGCACCGCCCACGCGCCCGCGTGGGCGGAGAGCGCGCTGATCGCGGCGGTCGCGGCGTCCCGCCCGGTCGCCGGGCGGGACGTGCCGTCCTGCTCGAGCAGGGTGCCGAGGAAGCGCTTGCGGGAGGCGCCCACCAGGACCCGGTGGCCCGTGGCGACGAAGCGCGGCAGGGCGCGCAGCAGCTCCCAGTTCTGGGCGCCGCGCTTGGCGAAGCCCAGCCCGGGGTCCAGCACGATCCGCTCGGGAGCGAGTCCGGCGGCGACGAACCGGTCCCGCAGCGACTCCAGCTCGGCCAGGACGTCGTCGACGACGTCGTCGTAGACGGCCAGCCCGTCCATGGTCTCCGGGGTGCCCCGGGTGTGCGTGAGCACGTACGGGGTCTGCCGCTCGGCCACGAGCTCGACCATCTCCGGGGTGACGGCGAGGCCCGAGACGTCGTTGACGAGGTGCGCCCCGGCGTCCAGCGCGGCCGCGGCCGTGGCGGCGTGGAGGGTGTCCACGCTGAGCACCGCGCCCGCCGCGGCGAGGGCCTCCACCACGGGCAGGATCCGGCGCTGCTCCTCGGCCGCCGTGATCCGCTCGGAGCCCGGCCGGGTGGACTCCCCGCCGACGTCCACGACGTCGGCGCCCTCGGCCGTCAGCTGCAGCCCGTGGGCGATCGCGGCCTCGTGCCCGGCGTGCCGCCCGCCGTCGCTGAAGGAGTCCGGGGTGACGTTGAGGACGCCCATGACCAGCGTCCGGCCGATGGGCAGCTCCTCGAAGGAGCGCCGGCCGCCGGGTCGCAGGCCGTGCTCGGCGCGGGATGTCGTCTCCACCGGCTCAGCGCCCCAGGATGAGGCTCATGGCCTCGGCGCGGGTGGCGGTCTCGCGCAGCTGGCCGCGCACGGCGGAGGTCACGGTCAGCGCGCCCGGCTTGCGCACCCCGCGCATGGACATGCACAGGTGCTCGCACTCGATCACCACGATCACGCCGGCGGGCCGGAGGTGCTCCACGATCGCCTCGACGATCTGGGTGGTGAGCCGCTCCTGCACCTGCGGGCGGCGGGCGTAGAGGTCCACCAGCCGCGCGAGCTTGCTCAGCCCCGTGACCATCCCGTCGTGGCCGGGGATGTAGCCCACGTGCGCGTGGCCGTGGAACGGCACGAGGTGGTGCTCGCAGGTGGAGTAGAAGGGGATGTCCTTGACGAGGACCATCTCGGAGTGGCCGATGTCGAAGGTCGTCCCGAGCACCTCGGCGGGGTCCTGGTGCAGGCCCGCGAACATCTCCGCGTACGCCCGGGCGACCCGCCCCGGGGTGCCCTGCAGGCCGTCCCGGTCGGGGTCCTCCCCGATCGCGAGCAACATCTCCCGCACGGCCGCGGCCACGCGGGGCTGGTCCACCTCGCCCGCCCCCGCCACGGCCCCCGGGGCGGGGTCCGGGTACGGCGGGTCGAACGCCTCCGCGGACAGGTGGTGCATGTTCGTGCTGGCCTCGTGGGGCAACGCGCCCTCCTTCGGGATCTGCCGGGTCTGCCGGACACCGCGGGGGTCGGCGGACCCGACCTGGTGTCGCTCCATCCTAGGCGGCTCAGTCGGCCGTGGGCTCCGAGGAGGTGCTCCCCGTGGTGCTCGAGGACCCGGCGCCCTCCTCCTGCGGCACCGAGTGCCCGCGTTCGGGGACCTCCAGGGGGTGCTCCGGCTTGGCGGCCGCCGCCTGGTCCTGGGGCGCCAGCGTCGCGGGGTCCTGTGCGTGGATCCGCCGGGCCTCCTCGCGCTCGGCCTCGGTGACGACCGGCGGGTCCTCCGAGAGGGGGCGCGTGTCCTTGGACAGCCACACGGGCCGCAGGTCCCGCTGGCGGATGTCGTGGAAGATGTCCGCGATCTGCGCCTCGTTGAGCGTCTCCTTCTCGAGCAGCTCGAGGGCGAGCCGGTCGAGGACGGGCCGGTTGTCCATCAGGATCTCGTGGGCCTCGTCGTGGGCCTGCTCGAGCAGGGCGCGCACCTCCTCGTCCACGATGGCGGCGGTGCGCTCGGAGTACTCCCGTCCGCTGCCGGCGGCGTCGCGGCCGAGGAAGGGCTCGGAGCTGTCCCCGCCCAGCTTGATGGAGCCCACGCGGGCGCTCATCCCGTACTGGGTGACCATCTTGCGGGCGGTGTCGGTGGCCTTCTGGATGTCGTTGGACGCCCCGGTCGACGGGTCCCGGAACACGATCTCCTCCGCGGCCCGCCCGCCCATGGCGTAGGCCATCTGATCGAGCAGCTCGTTGCGGGTGGTCGAGTACTTGTCGTCCAGGGGCATCACCATGGTGTAGCCGAGGGCGCGGCCGCGGGGCAGGATCGTGATCTTGGTGACCGGGTCCGTGTTGCGCAGCGCCGCGGCCACGAGCGCGTGCCCGCCCTCGTGGTAGGCGGTGACCTTGCGCTCGAGCTCCTTCATGATCCGGCTGCGCTTCTGCGGCCCGGCGATGACCCGGTCGATCGCCTCGTCCACGGCGCGGTCGTCGATCAGCTGCGCGTGGGACCGCGCGGTCAGCAGGGCCGCCTCGTTCATCACGTTGGCGAGCTCCGCGCCCGTGAAGCCCGGGGTGCGCTTGGCCACGGCGGCGAGGTCCACGTTGTCCGCGAGCGGCTTGCCCTGGGAGTGCACCCGCAGGATCTGCAGGCGACCCTTCATGTCGGGGGCCTCCACGCCGATCTGCCGGTCGAAGCGGCCCGGGCGCAGCAGGGCCGGGTCGAGGACGTCCGGGCGGTTGGTGGCGGCGATCAGGATGACGTTGGTCGTGGCGTCGAAGCCGTCCATCTCGACGAGCAGCTGGTTGAGGGTCTGCTCGCGCTCGTCGTTGCCGCCGCCCATGCCGGCGCCGCGCTGGCGGCCCACGGCGTCGATCTCGTCCACGAAGATGATCGCGGGGGCGTTGTCCTTCGCCTGCTGGAACAGGTCGCGCACGCGGGAGGCGCCCACGCCCACGAACATCTCCACGAAGTCGGAGCCGGAGATGGAGAAGAAGGGCACGCCGGCCTCGCCGGCCACCGCCCGCGCGAGCAGGGTCTTGCCGGTGCCGGGCGGGCCGTAGAGCAGCACGCCCTTGGGCACCTTCGCGCCGAGGGCGGTGAAGCGCTCGCGCTCCACGAGGAACTGCTTGATCTCGTCGAGCTCCTGGACGGCCTCGTCGGCGCCGGCGACGTCGACGAAGGTCACCGTGGGGTTGTCCTTGTCGAACATCTTGGCCCGCGAGCGCCCGAAGCGCATGACCTGGGAGCCGCCGCCCTGCATGCGGGAGAGCACGAACCAGAAGATGGCCAGGATGATCAGGAACGGCAGGAGGAAGCCGAGCAGGCTGGTGAACCAGTTGGACTCGACCGGCTGGTCCGTGAAGCCCTCGAGGTCGGCCGCGTTCATCGCCTCGACGACCTCGTCACCGCGCGGGGTGACGTAGTAGAACTCGACGCTGCGCCCGAGGTCGCGGCCGTCGAGGCTGAGGTCCTCCTCGAGCTGGAGCTCGACCTTCTGCTGGCCGTCGTAGATCTTGGCCTCGGAGACCTGCCCCTCCCGGAGCAGCTGCAGGCCCACGTTGGTGTCCACGCGGTTGCCGGCCCCGGTCGTGAGCGAACCCACGACGGGGAAGAGGACCAGGACGGCCAGAAGGACCCAGAACCAGGGTCCTCTGAAGAAGTTGTTGGGTTTTTTCGCCGTGGCCAAGCCGCTGATCCTCCCGTGGATGGTTGTCCGGCCCCCTCGGACCGGAGCCCGCCCAGGGCCGGGGGTCCAGGGGACGCAGACCTACAATGTACAACCCGCACGGCGGGACTCCCCCGGAACGTGCCCGGAGTTCCCTGTCAGCGGACACCACCCCCGGAACCGGGCGGGCGGCGGGTGCCCGGCGGTGCCCGCCGGGCACCCGGCTCACTCGTAGACGTGCGGGGCGAGCGTGGCGATGCAGTCGAGGTTGCGGTACTTCTCGTCGTAGTCCAGCCCGTAGCCCACGACGAACTCGTTGGGGATGTCCCAGCCCACGTACTTGACGTCGATGGGGGTCTTCGCGGCCTCCGGCTTGCGCAGCAGCGCGCAGACCTCCACGGAGGCGGCGTGGCGGGACTCCAGGTTCGCCCGCAGCCAGGACAGGGTCAGGCCGGAGTCGATGATGTCCTCGACGATCAGCACGTCGCGCCCGGAGAGGTCGGTGTCGAGGTCCTTGAGGATGCGGACCACCCCGGAGGACTTCGTCCCCGAGCCGTACGAGGACACGGCCATCCAGTCCATGGGGTACTGGCCCTGGAGCGCCCGGCACAGGTCGGCCATGACCATCACCGCGCCCTTGAGCACCCCCACGAGCAGGACGTCGCGGCCCCGGTAGTCGGCGTCGACGGCCGCCGCCAGTTCGGCGATCTTCGCCTCGATCTCTTCCTTGGTGAACAGGACCTCGGTGAGGTCTCCCTGGACGTCCTCAGCCTTCACGGCGCTCCTCGTGTGATGCGTCAATCGGATGGGGTCGGGCGGGGCCCGGGCCGGCCGCGGATCGCGGGCGGACGAGCTCCAGGTGTCCCGGACCACGGGCGCCCGCCGGCGGGCGGCGGCGCCACACGGACACCTTACCCGCCATCTGCACGGGCCCCGCGGCACCGTGCTCCTCGGCGAAGGCGTCGAGCGCGCCGAGGCGCTCGTGGGCGGGGGTCTCCCCGCCGGCCGCCACCACGGCCGCGGACAGGGCGCGGCGCCGCAGCGCGGGGTGGGCCCCGCGCAGCGTCGCCAGGTCCAGGGCCAGGGAGCCGGGCAGCTCCGGGGCGGCGGCACGGGCGCGCTCGAGCAGCTCCCCCGCGGCGCCGTCGAGGTAGTCGGCGTCCGGGCCGAGGATCGCCGCGGAACGGGCCAGGGCGCGGGCCAGGCCCGGGCCGAGCTCGTCCTCCAGCACCGGGAGCAGGCGGTGCCGGACCCGGGAGCGCATCAGGGAGGTGTCCCGGTTCGTGGGGTCGTGCCAGGGCTCGAGCTGCTCGGCCGCGCAGATCTGCAGGGTCTGCTCCCGGGAGAGGTCGAGGAAGGGCCGGAGGTAGGTCACGCCGTCGAGCTCGCGCGCGGGAGGCATCCCGGCGAGGGACCGGGTGCCCGAGCCGCGGGCGAGGCCCAGCAGCACGGACTCGGCCTGGTCGTCGAGGGTGTGCCCCAGCAGCACGGCGTCCGCGCCGGTGCGGGCCACGACCTCGGCGATCCCCGCGTAGCGGGCGGTGCGGGCCGCCATCTCGGGCCCGCCCGTCTCCCGGCGCACGGTCACGGCGGTCACGACGACGGGGTCCAGCCCCAGCTCCTCGAGGGTGCGCGCGGTGCGGGCCGCCACCTCCGCCGAGCCCTCCTGGAGGCGGTGGTCCACCACCACGCCGCCCACCCGCAGCGCGCCGCGGCGGGCGAAGTGGGCGGCCACCGCGGCCAGGGCGAGGGAGTCCGGCCCGCCGCTGCAGGCCACCAGCACGAGCGGGACCTCCGGGCGCTCCCGGGGGACGTGGCGCCGGACGGCCTCCAGCACACGGCGCCGCCCCGCGGCGACGTCCGGGGACAGCCGGCCGCGGCGGGCGAACTGGGTCACCGGCGGGCGTCCTCGCGGTCGCTCGCGGCCTGCTGGTTCTGGGCCTCCCGCACGGCCAGGCGCACGACCTTGGCCAGGGTCGGGGCGGTCTCGTCGAGCAGGTCGAGGGCCGCCTCGAGCTCCCGCCGCGGGACCACGTGGGCGAGGGCCGCCACGGCGTTCGTCTCGCTGTGGATGCCCGCCTGGATCTGCGTGGTGGACAGCACCGGCTGCGAGGCCTCCACCGCGGAGAGCGTCTCCTCGATGTCCGGGGTGCCGATGCGCTGCTCGAGCATCACCAGCCGCTCGTAGACCGCGGGGTTGCCGATCTTGATCCGGCGGCCGCTGTTGAGCTGCGACAGCATGGGGGCCGAGAGGCCGAGGACCTCGGCCAGTCGCCGTTGCGTGATGCCGTAGGCCTGCACCACGGTGCCGAAGCGCTCCGAGAGGGGCTGGCCGTACAGCTTGACCTGCTGTTCGATATTTTCTGTGCTCACGTAAATATTTTGTCACACAACAGTGATCCCGACCTACCGCGTGTCGGCCTGTGACCGCCGCCGGTGCGTCCCTCCGGGCAACTTCACAACTAGATGAATCTGCATGTCAGGAGGGGGTCGGTGCGGTGTAGCACATCCTGCCCGTCCGCGGGCCCGGACCGCTTCAGCGGGGCAGCGCGCCCGCGCCCAGCACGCGCTCGATCCAGCGTTCGGGGTCGTGGATCTCGGCCTCCGTGGGAAGATGCTCCGGGGCCTCCCAGATCCGGTTGAAGGGCTCCAGCCCCACGATGTCCACGACGGCCGAGACGAAGCGCTGGCCGTCGCTGTACTGGCGCATCTTCGCGTCCATCCCGAGCAGGCGCCGGACGAAGCGGTCCAGGCTGCCCTGCAGCTCCGAGCGGCGCTCGAAGCGCCGCCGGATGGTCTTGACGGTGGGCACCACGGAGGCGTCCACCCCGTCCATCACGAAGTTCGCGTGCCCCTCGAGCAGGCTCATCACGGCGGTGAGGTGGGAGAGCACCTCCCGCTCCCGCGGGCCCATGAGCAGGCCCACGACGCCGAGGGAGGCCTGCGGCTGCGCCCGCCCGGAGACGCGCCCGGGCAGGGCGCGGACGGCCTCCGTGAGCCGGGCGCCGAGCGTCTCGGCCTGGCCCATGAGCGAGTCGGCGAGCTCGTCGATCTGCGCGACCATGTGCGTGCGCAGCCACGGCGCCGCCGCGAACTGGACGCGGTGCGTCTGCTCGTGCAGGCAGACCCACAGCCGGAAGTCCTCGGGCTCGACGTTGAGCTCCCGCTCCACGGTGAGGATGTTGGGGGCCACGAGCATCAGCCGCCCGCCCGGGTGGCGCTGCTCGGCGAGGGCGGAGACGAGCCCGGCGTACGGGTCGTACTGACCGAGGACCTTCGCCGAGAGGAAGCCGAGCACCGCGGCCATCTCCATGGCCGTGGCCGTCCCGCCGAGCGCGGTGGCCGCGGCGCCGAACTGCTCCGGGCGGCGCCGGCGCAGCGCCTCGACCGCCGGCTCCATGAGCACCTGGAAGGTCTGGGCGTTGGCGCGGGACCACCCGGCGCGGTCCACGACCAGGACCGTGGAGTCCCGGAGGTCCCGGGCCGCCTCGAGCCCGGTGATGCGGTGGACGTGGTACACGGACGCCTCGGCGTGGCGGCGCATCGACGCGACCGCGGTCTGCATGGCACGGGCGGACATCTTCGGCCCCGGCGGGGTGATCCGGGCGGCGGCGGCGGCGGCGAGGTCCCACCGGACGATCCCCGGAGCCTCCCCGTGCGCGTCGGTCTCGGGCGTGCGGTGTGCTGCGCTCATGCCCTCATGCAACCACACGCCCCTGGGAGCTCCCCGCCGGACCGGGTCACAGTCCGGCCAGCGCCGCGACGGCGCGGTCGGCGGCGTCGCGCGCGGCGGCCGGATCGGTGACCTCGTTGAGCACCACCGAGAACGTGAGCAGCCGCCCCTCCCGCGTGGTGACGTGGCCGCTGAGCGAGACGACCGAGTTCAGCGTGCCCGTCTTCGCCCGGGCCAGCCCCCGGGCGGCGGCCTCGGACCCGTCGTCGAACCGCTCGGCGAGGGTCCCGGACCCGCCGGCCACCGGCAGGGCGCGGGCGCCCGGGGCGAGCGTGCCCGTGCTGTCCGCGACCATGGCCCGCACCACGTGCTCGAGCGCGCGGGCGGGGGCCCGGTTGCCCAGGGACATCCCGGACGCGTCGGAGAGCTCGAGACCCGCAGGGTCGATCCCCCGGGCCGCGAGCGCCTCGGCCGCGGCGCTGCGCCCGCCGGCGATGCTGCCCGGATGCCCCGCGGCGCGGGCCGCGATCCGGGACAGGACCTCCGCGAGGTGGTTGTCGGAGTCCTGGACCATGAGTTCGGCCTGCTCCGCGAGGGTCGCGGACTCCACCGCGGCCAGCTCCGCCGCCGACCGCGGGGCCGGGCCGGGGAGGAGCAGAGGCGCCGGGGCTGGGATCCCCTCCTCGGCGAGTGCCGCCGCGAGCTCGGCGGCGAAGACCGCGGCGACGGCCGCCGCCGCGTCGTCGGGGCGCGCCGGCGAGAACCCGTCCCCGGCCGGCACGCGGTGGGACCAGAACGCCATGGGGGCGACGGGCCCGATCTGTCCGGCCGCGACGTCCCCGGCGGCCCAGGCCTCGTTGCCGGCCGGTCCGGGGAACAGCCCGGCGTCCCACCGCACGGTGGTCGGCGCGCCCGCCCCCCGGGCGGCGAGCGCGCGGGCCGTCTCCCGGGCCAGGGTCCGGACGCCGGCGCGGCCCAGGACCGCGTCCGGGTCGGACCGGCCGGGCCGCAGCAGGGTGTCACCCCCCGCGACGAGCACGACCGTGCCGGGGTCCTCCCCCTCGACGACGGTGGTGCGCAGCCGCTCGCCGGGGTCGGCGTGGGTGAGCAGCGACAGCAGCGTGACGAGTTTCTGGTTGGAGGCCGGGACGAGGGCGGAGTCAGCGTCGTGCTCGAACAGCGGGGCGCCCGTCAGGGCGTCGGCCACGAGGACGGAGCGCCGCCCGGCGGGGGCGGCCTCCAGGGCCGGTCCCGCCACCGCGGCGACCTCGGCGGCGCCGGGCAGCGGGGCGCCCGGGTCCGGACGCACGGCCCCGTGCGGCGAGGGCACGGCCGACGGGAGGACGCGCGCCGCCGACGGGCCGTCCTCCCCCGGGCGCAGCGCGGGGAGCCAGGCCGGGGAGGACCAGCCGGCCAGGCCCGCGCAGACGGCGACGAGCAGCGTGGCCAGGGCCCGGCGGCCGGACGCGGACGCCGGCCGCCGGGCGGAGGGGGGACCGGGGCGCCGGGGCGTGTGCATGGCCCCCATTGTGGCCCGGCCGCCCGCCCTGTCCCGGCGTGTCCCGCGCGCGGGCGGTTACCGCCGCCTGCGCGGCCGCGGTTATCGTGGGGGACGGATCTGCCCCCACCCCACCGGGTGGTGCGGCCGCGCCCGGCCGCTGTCAGCCCTTTCCGGCCGCCCCGGGTCCATCCGGATCGTCGCCGGCCTTCGCAAGCACGAGGAGAAACACCATGGAGTTGGACGTCACCATCGAGATCCCGCGGGGATCGCGCGTCAAGTACGAGATCGACCACGAGACCGGCCGGCTGCGCCTGGACCGCGTCCTGTTCACCTCGATGCAGTACCCCGCGCACTACGGGTACTTCGAGGACACCCTGGGCGAGGACGGCGACCCCCTGGACGCCCTCGTGCTGCTGGACTTCGAGATCGTCCCGGGCGTGCTCGTGGAGTCGCGGCCCATCGCCGTGTTCAACATGAACGACGAGGCCGGCGGGGACGCGAAGATCCTGTGCGTGTCCACCGACAAGCGCTACGACCACATCCAGGGCCTGGACGACATCGACGAGTTCAAGCTCAAGGAGATCCAGCACTTCTTCGAGCGCTACAAGGACCTCGAGCCGAACAAGTGGGTCAAGGGCGAGGGCTGGGAGGGCCGCGAGACGGCCGAGCGCCTCGTCAACGAGGCCCTCGAGCGCTTCGAGCAGTCCCACTACGACTCCGCCGCCGAGGCCGAGGAGAAGGCCGCGTCCACCGACTGAGCGGACGGCGCACCGGCAGGGGCCGGGGACCACGACGGTCCCCGGCTCCTGCCCGTCCCCGGGGGCGGGCAGGGCACCCTGCAGAAAATCCATGAATTTCGTTATATTTGGACAGGTCGGCTCAGCCGGCCCGACGGCCCGCGACGCATCCCCCCATCCGCGTCCGGGCCGCCGACCGGGATCGAGGTCGCCGGTGAGCACCCGCGAGGTGCCCGGTGGCGGCGGGGGTCCCCCCATTCCCGCCGCGTCCCACCGATCTCTCCCGGTCCATCCCGGCGGACCGGCCCCGCCGACGCCGGGAGTCGGCCGGCAGGTCCTCGGGCCTGCCGGCCGATCCCCGCCCGCCCCGGCTTAGCCCGTCCGGTCCCTGTGGTTCGATGGTCCCGGACCCGGGACGGCCCCGGTGCCGTGGGAAGGATGCGCATGTTCCTGCTGGGCCCCGAGACGGATCTCGTCTTCTCGGCGAGCGACCTGGTGCGCGCGGCCGAGTGCCCGTTCGCGAGCCTGAGCGTCCTGGACGAGAAGCTCGGCCGGGCGCCGCGGCGCCCCGAGGAGCGGGACGCGATGCTCACCCGCACGGCCGCGCTGGGGGACGCCCACGAGCACCGGGTGCTGGCCGCCCACCTGGCGGCGTTCGGGCCCTGGGACCCGGCCACCGGCCGTGGCGTCTACGAGGTCGAGCCGGCCCGCCGCACGGACCGGGCCGAGCTGACGGCCAAGCACGCGGAGACCCTGGCCGCCCTGCGCGCCGGGGCGGACGTCGTCTTCCAGGCCTCCTTCTTCGACGGCGGCTTCCACGGCCGCGCCGACTTCCTCGTCCGCCGCCCGGACGGCGCCTACGCCGTGCACGACACCAAGCTCGCCCGGCACGCCAAGGTCACCGCGCTGCTCCAGCTCGCCGCCTACGCCGACCAGCTGGAACGGGCGGGGACCCCGGTGGCCCCCGAGGTCACGCTCGTCCTCGGCGACCGCCGGGAGGCGGTCTTCCCCGTGTCCGAGCACCTGGCCGTCTACCGCGAGCGCCGGGAGCGGTTCGTGGCGGCCGCTGCCGCGCACCGGGCGCGTCCGGGGCCCGTGCAGTGGCACGACGACGGCGTCGCCCGCTGCGGCCGGTGCGGGCACTGCGGCCGGGCCGTCGCCGAGCACCGGGACCTGCTGCTGACCGCCGGCATGTCCGTGCGGATGCGCCGCACGCTGCGGGAGCAGCACGGGGTGCGCACCATCGACGAGCTCGCCGGGCTGGAGGGCCCGCGGCTGCCGGCCGCGGTGCGGCGGCTGCGGGACCAGGCCGCGATGCAGACGGGCCGGGGTGGCGAGGACGGCGCGGTCGAGTACACGAAGGACGGGAGGACCCGCCGGACGGCCTACCGGATCACCGCCGGGGAGCCGCTGCGGCGGCTGCCGGCCCCGGACGCGGGGGACGTGTTCTTCGACTTCGAGGGCGACCCCCTGTGGCAGGATCCCGAGGACCCGACCTCCTGGGGGCTCGAGTACCTGTTCGGGGTCGTCGAGCAGCCCGCCGTCCCGGGCGCTGAGCCCGTGTTCCGGCCGTTCTGGGCCCACTCCCGGGCCCAGGAGCGGGACGCCCTGCGGGAGTTCCTGGACTACGTGGCCGAGCGCCGGGAGCGCTTCCCCGGGATGCACGTCTACCACTACGCCGGCTACGAGAGGACCGCCCTGCGCCGGCTCTCGCTCGTCCACGCCGTGGGCGAGGACGCCGTGGACCGGCTGCTGCGCGAGAACGTCCTGGTGGACCTCTACGACACCGTGCGGGGCAGCCTGCGGCTGTCCGAGAACTCGTACTCCCTCAAGCGGCTCGAGCCGCTCTACATGGGCCGGCACCTGCGCACCGGGGAGGTCGTGGACGCCGGGGCCTCCGTGGTGGCCTACGCCGACCACTGCACCGCCCGGGACGCCGGCCGGGTGCAGGAGGCGGAGCGGATCCTGGCGGGCATCGCCGACTACAACGCCTACGACTGCCTCTCGACCCTGCGCCTGCGGGACTGGCTGCTGGGCCTGGCCGGGATCTCCCCGGACCCGGCGGACCACCCCGACCGGCCCGCCCGGGCCCCGCTCCCGCCCGCCGAGGAGCTGCCCGGCACGGAGATGACGAGCGCGGAGCAGCGGCTGCGCGAGTACCTGGACCGGCCGGAGAGCGCCGGTGGACCGGGCGCCGGGCAGCGCACCGCCGTGGCGATGGTCGCCTCCGCCACCGGCTACCACCGCCGCGAGCGCAAGCAGTACTGGTGGTCCCACTTCGACCGCCTGGAGGGCCCCGTCGAGGACTGGGAGGACACCCGCGACGTGTTCGTGGTGCAGCGCGCGGAGGTGCTCGAGGACTGGGCGAGGGACCCCGCCAAGCGCAGCAACGCCGCGCCGACCCGTCTCCTGCGCCTCGCGGGCCGGTTCGGTGAGGGCTCCACGCTGCGGCCCGGCGCCACCGGGCTGTTCCTCGTCTACGGCCCGCCCGTCCCGGCCCACCTGGCCGAGGAGGCCGCCGGACGCGGCAGCGGCCGCGCCGAGGACTGGGGCGCCGCGCTGGAGGAGCTCGAGGAGCTGGATGACGGCACGGCCGTGCTCACCGTGCGGGAGCGGCTGCGGAAGCCGAAGGACGCCCCGGCCCCCGCGCCCTGGGCCGAGCTGCCGATCGCGCTGGGCCCGGAGCGGCCGATCGCGACCGTCTCCCTCGAGGAGTCGCTGCAGGCGCTGGCCGCCCGCACCGCCGACGCCCTGCCGGAGCTGCCCGAGCAGCCGGGCCTGCGGCTGCTCCGGCGCGAGCCGCCGCGGCCATTCGACGGCGGCCCCCTGCCCGTCCCGGCCGCGGGTCCCGGCGGGACGGTCGACGCCGTGGTCGCGGCCCTGCGCTCCCTGGACCGCAGCTTCCTCGCCGTCCAGGGCCCGCCCGGCAGCGGCAAGACGTTCCTCGGCTCCCACGTGATCGGGCGCCTCGTGGCCGACGGGTGGCGGATCGGGGTGGTGGCGCAATCCCACGCGGTCGTGGAGAACCTGCTGGCCGGGGTGATCGGCAAGGGCGGCGTCCCCGCCGGGCGCGTCGCGAAGAAGGCACCGGCCGGCCGGCCCACGGACCGGGCGGTGCCCTGGCAGACGGTCCCCGGCCGGGACCTCGCAGGGTTCCTGGCCGGGGGCGGCGCCGTGGTCGGCGGCACGGCCTGGGACTTCTCCAACGCCGCGTACCTCGAGGAGGAGGCCCTGGACCTGCTCGTCGTCGACGAGGCCGGGCAGTACTCGCTCGCCAACACGCTCGCCGTGTCCCGGGCCGCGCGCCGCCTGCTGCTGCTCGGCGACCCCCAGCAGCTGCCGCAGGTCTCGCAGGGCACCCATCCCCTGCCCGTCGACGAGTCGGCGCTGGGCTGGCTCTCCCACGGTGCGCCCACGCTGCCCGCCGAGTTCGGCTACTTCCTGGACCGCACCTGGCGGATGCACCCCGCGCTGTGCGAGCCGGTCTCCGAGCTGTCCTACGCCGGGCGGCTCGGCGCCGCTCCGGCGGCGGGCCGGCGCGAGCTCATCGGCGTGGCCCCGGGCCTGCGCACCTGCTACGTCGAGCACGTCGGCAACCGCACGGCCTCCCCCGAGGAGGCCCGGCAGGTCGTGGCGCTGGCCCGCGAGTTCGTCGGCACCCCGTGGCGGTCGGGCCCCGACGCCCACCCCGTGGCCCTGGCCCCCGAGGACGTCCTCGTGGTCGCCGCCTACAACGCCCAGGTCGAGCTCGTGGGCCGGGAGCTGCGCGCCGCGGGACTGCGGGACGAGGAGGGCGGCGGGGTCCGGGTGGGCACCGTCGACCGGTTCCAGGGCCAGGAGGCGCCCGTGGTGATCGTGTCCATGGCCGCCTCCGCCGCCGAGGGGCACCGCGGCATGGAGTTCCTGCTCTCCCCGCACCGGCTCAACGTGGCGGTCTCCCGCGGGCAGTGGTGCGCCGTGCTCGTGCGCGCCCCCACCCTCACGGACTACCTGCCCTCCACCCCGGAGGGCCTGCAGCTGCTCGGCCGGTTCACCCGGCTGTGCCGGCGCGGCACGGCCCCGGAGACGCCGTGAGCACCGAGCGCTCGGTCCGCGTGCCGTACGTCCTGCACTTCGAGAGCAGGACGGTGGTGCTCGGGGAACCGGCCCACCTCGAGGAGCTGGACGCCCTGCTCCGCGGCGCGGGCGTCGCGACCCGCCCCACGTACTGGCACGGGATGCAGCGGAACGACCCGGGCGCGGCCTTGAACAGCGTGGGCACCGACCTCACCGCGGAGCACTTCTGGGACCGGGTGGACGCCGGGGCCTTCGCCGCCGCCCGGTGGCCGGTGGACCTCGACGGCCCGCTCTACCTGCCGGCGCCGCCGCCGTGGCTGCAGCGGGCCCGTGCCTGGGAGTACGACCCCGTGGCCCCGGCCCTGGGCGCGGCCGAACCCGGCGGGTGGCTGCGCGCCCCCGGCTGGGCCGGCACGGAGAACAACGACGCCGGGGGGTCCGTGGGGCTGCTGCAGCTCACCGACCCGGCGTCCTTCTGGGTGCTCGCCTCCGACGCCGACCTCACGGAGGTCGCCGCCGCGGCCAAGGAGCTCACCCGCTTCCGGCAGGGCTTCGACCGGCTCGCGGCCTACTTCGGCCCCGACGACCGGATCGGCTGCCTGCGCCTGCCCCTGGTGTGCCGGGAGCCGCTGGAGGACGAGCTGATCACCCTCGGGGTGGACATCGAGCCCCGCTTCTGGGAGTGAGCTCCGGCCGCGCCGCCGCCCCGCGGGCCGCTCCGGTGACCGATACTGGGAGCGTGTACGTCGTGAGCCTGGACCAGCGCCGCCACGAGGCGGGAGACCTCGTGCCGGCCCTGCTGCGCCGGCTCGGGGACGTCGGGACCGTGGTGCCGTTCCAGCGTGCTCGGCCGCACACGGTGCAGGGCATCACCGCGGACCCGGACGCGGCCGTCGCCGCGGCCCTCGCCGGGCTGCGCGGCGGGGCGTGGAGCGTGGGGATCGGCGTGGGACCGGTCCGGCTCGAGACCGCGGCCGACCCCGAGGGCAGGACGGGCCTGCGCGCCGACGGCCCCGGGACGGTGCAGGCGCACCGCGCCGCCGAGGCCGCCGCCCTGGCCGGGCGGGTGCCGGTGTGCGTGGCCGCGGCGGATCCCGCGGACGCGGCCCGGGCCCAGGCCGTGCTGCGGCTGCTGGGGCGGATCGTGGCCCAGCGCACCGACGCGGAGTGGCGCGTCGTCGACCTCCTCGTCCCCGGGGCCCGCGGCCAGCAGAAGGTCGTGGCCGCCGAGCTGGGCATCACTCCGCAGGCCGTCTCCAAGGCCGTGGCGCGCTCCCTGTGGCAGGAGGAGTGGGACGCCCGGCCCGCGGCGGCACGGCTGCTGCAGCTGTGCGAGCCGGCCGGGGCTCAAGGCTCGACGAGGAACCCCTCGGAGACCATCCACTCGTAGGCCACGTCGGCCGGGTCGCGCCCCTCGACGTCCACCTGCCGGTTGAGCTCCTGCATCACGTCGTCGGTCAGCGCCTCGGAGATCGGCTCCAGGACCTGTTCGAGCTCCGGGACCTCCTGCAGCAGCTCCGTGTTGAAGACCGGGGCGGCGTTGTAGGCCGGGAAGAACTGCCGGTCGTCCTCGAGGACGGTGAGGTCCAGGGCGGGGATGCGCCCGTCGGTCGAGAAGACCTCGCCGAAGTTGCACTCGCCGTTGTCCGTGGCCGAGTAGATGGCCCCGGTGTCGTAGATCCCGATGTTCTCCTCCGGCACCTCGCTGCCGCGGTCGAGGCCGTAGTGGGCGAGCAGGGGCGTCAGCCCGTCGCTGCGGGAGTTGAACTCCGACTCCACGCAGAACGTGCGCTCCGCCACCGGCAGCTCCGCGATGTCCGAGACCGTCTCCAGCCCGTTGGCCTCGGCGTACTCGGAGCGGACGGCCATGGCGTAGGTGTTGTTGAGCGAGGCCGGGGCCCCCCAGGTGAGCCCGTTGCGGAGGTCCTCGTCGTGGACGGCCTGCCACTGCTCCTGCTGGTCCGGGATGCCCTGTTCGTGGCCGAGGTAGGTGAGCCACGCCGTGCCGGTGTACTCGTAGGTCAGGTCCGCGTCCCCCGAGAGCATGAGCTCGCGCACGGGCTGGGACCCGGGGACGTTGGTCATGTCCTGGGTCTCGAACCCCGCGGCCTCCACGGCCAGCACCGCGATCTTGCCGAGGATCAGCTGCTCGGTGAAGTTCTTGGACGTCACCGTCAGCTCGGTCCCCTCGGCGCCCTCGACGGGCCGGATCGAGCCCGGGTCGGCGGCGGGCACGTAGGCGGTGGAGGGCTCCAGGCCGCACCCCGCCAGCAGCAGCGCGGAACCGGCGAGCACCAGGGCGGCGCCGGTGGTCCGTGGCGTTCTCATCGCAGTCCCTTCGGGCGCGCGACGTGCTCCACGATGCGGCCGATCCAGTCGATGGTCAGCGCGAGCAGCGCGACGAGGATCGAGCCGGCGACGAGCACCCGCACGAGGTTGAGGTTGACGCCCGTGGTGATCAGCAGGCCCAGTCCTCCGCCGTTGATGAAGGTGGCCAGCGTGGCGGTGCCGACCACCAGGATCAGGGCGGTCCGCACACCGGCCAGCATGACCGGCACCGCGAGCGGCAGCTCGACGCGGACCAGGACCGAGAGCGCGCTCATGCCCATGCCGCGCCCGGCCTCCACGAGGCTGCGGTCGACGCCGTCGAGGCCGACCATGGTGTTCTTGAGCACGGGCAGGATCGCGTAGACGATCAGGGCGACGACGGACGCCCGGAAGCCGAAGCCCAGCCAGAACGCGAACAGGACGATCAGGCCCACCGCGGGGGCGGCCTGGCCGAAGTTGGCCACGGTGATCACCGGGCCGGTGAGGAAGCGCAGCGGCTTGCGGGTCAGGAGGACGCCCATCGGGATGGCGACGAGCAGGACCACCGCGGTGGCCACCACGGTGAGCTGCAGGTGCTGCACCGTCAGTTCCCACAGCGATCCGGGGTTCAGGGTCACCGCCTCGGTCTCCGTCAGCTCCGTGGTGGACAGCCACAGGGCCAGCAGGCCCAGGCCCACGAGGATCGCGGCGGGCTGCAGCAGCAGCCCGCGCCAGCTCGTGCGGTCGGGGTCGGCGGCGGCCCGGGGTGCCGGAACGTCCTGGGGCTCCTGCTGGGCGGCCGCCGGCCGGTCCGCCTGCGTGCTCATCGGTCCTCGCCCCCGGGACCGGCCGAGCTCACGGTGGGCATCTCGCCGGTGTTGTGCCCCAGCGGCGCGTCCTCGGGGTCCACGGCCCGGCGGGCCTCCGTGATCGCCGCCATGACAGTCTCCACGTAGATCACGCCCTCGAACCGGTCCCGCGGCCCCACGACGAGGGCCGCCCCGGTGCTCGAGACGAGCATCGTGTCCAGGGCGTCGTTGAGCGTGGCGCCCGTGCCGACCAGCGGCAGCCGCTCGTTGCGGTCGTCGGGGACCGTGCCGAGGCGCTCCAGCTGGCGGCGGGCGGGCCAGGACAGCGGGCGGTCCCGGTCGTCCAGGACCACGACGTCCCGGTGCCCGGCCCGGTCGGCGCGCGCGAGCACCGTCCGCACGTCCTCGCCGGGCCGCGCGGTCGCCGAGGGGACGAGGTCGACCTCCCGGACCCGGGTGAGGGTGAGCTGCTTGAGGCCGGCGCCCGAGCCGATGAAGTCCTCGACGAACGCGTCGGCGGGCTCGGCCAGGATGCGCTCGGGGGCGTCATACTGCACCACGCGGGCGCCCTCGTCGAAGACCGCGATCCAGTCGCCGAGCTTCACGGCCTCGTCGAAGTCGTGGGTCACGCACACGATCGTCTTCTGCAGCTCCTGCTGGATGTTGATCAGCTCGTCCTGCAGCCGCTGCCGGGTGATGGGGTCCACGGCGCCGAACGGCTCGTCCATGAGCAGCACGGGCGGGTCCGCGGCCAGGGCGCGGGCCACCCCCACGCGCTGCTGCTGCCCGCCCGAGAGCTCCCGGGGGTAGCGGTCCCGGTACACGGCCGGGTCGAGGGAGACGAGTTCGAGCAGCTCGTCCACGCGCGCGGCGATCCGCTTCCTGTCCCAGCCGAGCATCTTCGGGACCATGCCGATGTTGGTGGCCACGCTCATGTGCGGGAAGAGCCCGCCGGCCTGGATGACGTAGCCGATCCCCCGGCGGAGCTCGTCGCCGTTCATCGAGGTCACATCCTGGCCGTCGATGACGATCCGGCCGTCGGTGGGCTCGATGAGCCGGTTGATCATCTTCAGCGTGGTGGTCTTCCCGCACCCGGAGGGGCCCACCAGCATGACGATGCTGCCCGCGGGGATCTCCAGGGTCAGTCCGTCCACGGCGGCCCTGGCCTGTCCGGGGTACCGCTTGGAGACGTTCTCCAGCAGGATCCGGGCCCCGGTGACGGAGGAGTCGGTTCGGGGGGTGGTCTCGGAGTCAGGCACGGATACCTCGCGATGTGGTGAGTCGGCCGAGCAGCACGAGCAGCCCGTCCAGGATGAGGGCGATGACGACGACGGCCACGACACCGGTGACGACCGACGCCAGGGAGTTGGCGCCGCCGAGCCGGGACAGGCCCGAGAAGATGAAGCCGCCCAGGCCCGGGCCGAGGACGTAGGCGGCGACGGCCGCCACGCCCATGACCATCTGGGCCGAGACGCGCATGCCGGCCTGGATGACGGGCCAGGCCATCGGCAGCTCGACCCGCAGGAACGTGGCGGCGCGGCCCATGCCGAGACCGCGGGCGGCCTCGACGGTCGCCGGCGGGACGCCCGCGAGCCCGACGACCGCGTTGCGCAGGACGGGCAGGACGGCGAAGAAGGTGACGACCACGACGGCGGGGAGGACCCCGAAGCCCAGCGGGGCGATGAGCAGTCCGATGAGGGCGAAGGAGGGGATCGTGAGCCCGACGGCGGAGACGTTGTTGGCCACGGTCGTGAGCCGGGGCGAGCGGTAGCACAGGGCGGCCAGGGCGACGGCGAGGAGCGTGGCCAGGACGAGGCACTGGACCACCAGGGAGAAGTGCTGCCAGCTGGCGAAGAGGATCTGCTCCCACCGGTCGGACACGTACTCGATCACGGCACGCCTTTCGGTCGTCGTCGATGACGTGGTCACCCGGTCTGCCGGTGATCATACCACTCCGCATTCCCGAATGTGATGTGGATCACATCACAGAGTCGGTGACCGCCCGGCGGATCGACGGGACGGGCCCGCACTGCCCGCGAGCAGCGCGGTGGAGCGGCCCCTGCTCGAGGACCACGGCCGGCGAGCCGCGGACCTCAGACCAGGGAGCGCAGGATCCGGGCGACCCCGTCCTCGTAGACGGTGTGCGTGACCTCGTGGCACGCGGCCGCGACCTCGTCCGGGGCCTGGCCCATGGCGACGCCCCGAGCGGCCCAGTCGAGCATCTCGATGTCGTTGCGACCGTCGCCGACCGCGACCGTGTGAGAGGGGTCCACGCCGAGCCGGCGGCGGACCTGCTCCAGGGCGCTGGCCTTGGAGACGCCGTTGGCGGCGATGTCGAGCCAGGCGCTCCAGCCCACGGAGTAGGTGACCCCGTGCAGGCCGGCCTCCTCGATGGCCAGGGCGAACTCCTCCGGGGTGTGCTCGGTGCTGTAGACCACCATGCGCACGGCCTGCATCTCGGCGAGCTCGTGGAGGCCCACGCCGACGGCCTCGATGCCGAAGGAGGCGTCCTGGAAGCGCTCCGTGGAGTAGAAGGACCCGTCCTCGGTCTCGAGGGCGAACTTCGCCGTGGGCAGGCGCTGCTGGAGGGCCTTGAGCGCCTGGCTCGGGTCGAACGAGACGCACTCGAGGACCCGGTGGAAGTCGGGCAGGTCCGGGTTCAGCTCGAGGGTCATGCCGCCGTTGGAGCACACGGCGTAGCCGCGCTCCTGGCCGATGAGCTCGACCACGGGCAGGGTCGCCCCCTTGGAGCGGCCGGTCGAGATGACCACGTGGTGGCCGGCCTCGAGCACGGCCCGGGCGGCGTCGCGCACCGTCGGGGACATGTGGCCGTCGTGGTCCACCAGCGTGCCGTCGACGTCGAGGGCCACGAGGTAGCGGACCCCCGCCTCCTTCTTCCACCCGTTGGAGCGGGGCGGCTGGACCTTCAATGGGATCCGGACGTCGGCGGCGGAGCGGGCGGGCGCGGTCGTGCCACCGACGGCGTCGCTGAGGTCCTCCGAGTGCTCGACCTTGAGCGGGACGGTGGAATTGATGTTGACGAGTTCGTGCTGGTCCTCGGTGCCAGCCGTCTTTTCTTTTGTCATGCGGGACATGGTGCCACATCACACCGACAGGGTGAGCAGGATTTCGGTTTGAGATGAACACGGGCCGAACGCGGCCCGTCGGTTCAGCGCCGGACCGGGATGGCCTCCTGGCCGCGCAGGTACGGGCGCAGCGCCTCCGGGACCCGCACGGACCCGTCGGCCTGCTGGTGGGTCTCCAGGATCGCGGCGAGCCAGCGGGTGGTCGCGAGCGTCCCGTTCAGCGTGGCCACCGCGCGGGTGCCGCCCTTGCGGGCCTTGCCGGCGGCGTCCGTGGTCTCGGGCAGCCGCTCCCGGACGTTGAGCCGCCGGGCCTGGTAGGTGGTGCAGTTCGAGGTCGAGGTCAGCTCCCGGTACTTGCCCTGCGTGGGCACCCACGCCTCGCAGTCGAACTTGCGGGCGGCCGAGGTGCCGAGGTCCCCGGCGGCGGTGTCGATCACCCGGTAGGCCAGCTCGCACCTGCCGAGCATCTCCTCCTCCCAGGCGAGCATCCGCGCGTGCTCGGTCTCCGCGTCCTCCGGGGAGCAGTAGACGAACATCTCGAGCTTGTTGAACTGGTGCACGCGGATGATGCCGCGGGTGTCCTTGCCCCCGGAGCCGGCCTCGCGGCGGTAGCACGAGGACCACCCGGCGTAGCGCAGCGGACCGTCCGAGAGGTCGACGATCTCGTCGGCGTGGTACCCGGCGAGGGGCACCTCGGAGGTGCCCACGAGGTAGAGCTCGTCCTTGCCCACGTGGTAGATCTCGTCCGAGTGGGCGACGTCGAAGCCCGTGCCGCTCATGATCTCGGGGCGCACGAGGTTGGGCGTGGTCATGGGGACGAAGCCGTTGTCCAGGGCGAGGTCCTGGCCCATGAGCAGCAGGGCGGTCTCGAGCCGGGCGACGTCGCGCTTGAGGAAGTAGAACCGGGCGCCGGAGACCTTGGCGCCCCGCTCCATGTCGATGCCGTCCACGAGCTCACCGATCTCGAGGTGGTCGCGGGGCTCGAGGCCCTCGGCGGCGAAGTCCCGCGGTGTGCCCACGGTCCGGAGCACGACGAAGTCGTCCTCCCCGCCCGAGGGCACGCCGTCGAGGACGAGGTTCTCGACGACGGCGACGAGCTCGTCCTGCCGGGAGCGCGCCGCCTCGGACGCCGCCTGGGCCTCCTTGACGCGCGCGGCCAGCTGCTTGACCTCGGCCAGCAGCGCCTGCTTCTCCTCGCCCTGGGCCCGGGCCACCTGCTTGCCGAACGCGTTCTGCTCGGCCCGCAGGTTCTCGTACTCGGTGATCAGGTTGCGGCGTTCGACGTCCGCCTCCAGGATCCGGTCGATCAGGGAGACGTCGGCCCCGCGGGCACGCTGCGAGGCACGGAAGTCGTCGGGGTTCTCACGGAGCTGGTTGATGTCGATCACCCTGACAGGGTACCCAAGTCCTGTGCCACGGCCCGGCGGGGCCACCGGGTTAGGCTGGAGGACCACCGCGATCCACCCGGCCGCGCCGCGCGGCGGTGCCCCGCACGCCGCCCGCCACCCCCGAACCGAGGAGTCCTCTCGTGACCGCCACTCCCGTGGCCCCGAAACGGGTCGCCGTCGTCATCAACCCCATCAAGGCCGACGCGGACCTCGCCCGTGACGCGATCATCATCGGCTGCCGAAAGGGCGGGCTGCCGGATCCCGTCTTCTTCGAGACGGAGGAGGACGACCCCGGGTCCTCCATGACCCGCCGTGCGCTGGAGCAGGGCTTCGACCTGGTCCTGGCCGCCGGCGGCGACGGCACCGTGCGGGCCGTCGCCGAGGCGCTCGTCGACGGGGACGTCCCGATGGGCCTGCTGCCGCTGGGCACCGGCAACCTCCTGGCGCGGAACCTCGGGGCCGACCTGGGCGATCCGCACCGCAACGTGGACATCGCGCTCTTCGGCGCGGAGCGGGCCATCGACATGGCGACGTTCCGCCTGGAGCTGCACGACGGGACGGTGCAGGACCACGCGTTCTGTGTGATGGGCGGGGCGGGCTTCGACGCGCAGATCATGACGGACACCAGGGACGAGCTCAAGAAGCTGGTCGGCTGGGCCGCCTACGGGGAGGCCGGCGTCCGGCACCTGTTCGCGCCGCCGCGGTGGGCCCGCTTCCGGATCGACGACGGCGAGTGGCAGAGCCGGCGGGTGCGCTCCGTGATGGCCGCCAACTGCGGGATCCTCACGGCGGGCATGATCCTCGTGCCCCAGGCGAAGATCAACGACGGGGTCCTGGACCTCGTGGTGATGTCCCCGCGCAGCACGCTCGAGTGGGCCATGATGGCCGCCAAGGTGGTCTTCCGGCAGCGCCGGGACCTGCCGGTGATCGAGTTCTTCGCCGGGAAGAAGGTGAGCGTGGAGTTCCACGAGCCCATCGAGTCCCAGGTGGACGGGGACGGCACCGGGCTGATCAGGGGCTTCGAGTCCGAGATCCTTCCGGGCGCGCTCTCGGTGCGGGTGCCCCCGTCCCAGGCCGACTGACGCCCGGGCCCCAACGGCCCACCCCACCAGCCCACTCCGCGGGGCCGTTCCCGCGGCTGCGGGCCCGCCCCGCGGGAACGGCCCGGCGGGAACGGTCCCGCGGGCCGAGGAGACCGGCTCAGTCGACGGGCTCGGGCCGGCGGCTGAGGCCCGCCACGAACGCGCCCATGAGGGCGACCACGGCGCCGCCCACCGCGAGCAGCGGGCCCTGCCCGCGGTCCAGGAGCGAGGACCTCGTCCCGGCGGTGACCCGGGAGGCCGGCACGAGCTCGCCGACCTCCCGCGGGTCGCCGACCGCGGGGGCCGGGCCGAGCTCGGCGCGGACGGCCACGGGGACCTCCGGGGTCCCGGCGGCCGCGGCCGGCGGGAGGGCGAGCGCGCAGGCCAGGACGGCGGGCGCGGCGGCGAGGGCGAGACGGCGGGCGGCGGGAACAGGCATGGTGGCACCTCCGGTCGGGCTCGGCACCGACCCGGGGGGTCGATCGACACCGGCTGAAGAGCGCGGGCACGGACGCGCCCGCACCACCCATGGTGCATGTATTCGCAATCGCTAACAAGCGGTGGGGGGTGCGGGTCCTCGCGTTACGCGGTGCCGGGCCCGTCCCCCGCCGGCGCCGCCGCGTGCGGGCCGTCGCCCTGCAGCTCGGCGACCCACGCCGCGGCCTCGCGGAAGGCACCGTCGGAGTGGTGCCGCGCCACGGTGGCGGCCTTGTGGTCCGCGCGCGGATAGGAGCCGAGGAACCGGGTGCTCGGGCAGACCCGGCGCAGGCCCACGAGCGCGTCGGCCACGCGGGCGTCGTGCAGGTGCCCGTCCACGTCGATGCTGAAGAAGTACTCCCCGAGGAAGTTGCCCGTGGGGCGGGACTCGATCCGCGAGAGGTTCACCCCGCGGGTCGCGAACTGCTCGAGGATCTCCATCAGCGCCCCGGCCCGGTCCTCCCACAGCGGGACGACCAGCGTGGTCCGGTCCGCGCCGGTGCGCCGCGGCAGGGGCGTGTCCGGGCGGGCCACGAGCACGAAGCGCGTCACCGCGGCCCGGTTGTCACCGATGTCCTCCGCCAGCACCTCGAGCTCGGAGTGCTGCTCGACGACCACGGGCGAGCAGACCGCGGCCTCGAAGCCGGCGTCCGCTCCCGCACCGGGCAGCAGCGCCAGCGCCGCGGCGGCCGTGGACGACGCCGGGACGTAGTCCGCGCCCGGCAGGTGCTGGTCCATCCAGCTGCGCACCTGCGCCCAGGCGTGGGAGTGCGTGGACACGGTGCGGACGTCGCCGAGCGCCGTGCCCGGGGCGGCCACGAGGACGAAGCTGATGGGCACGAGTACCTCGCGGACGATGCGCAGCTCGCTGCCGACGGCCACGGCGTCGAGTGTCGCGGTCACCCCGCCCTCCACGGAGTTCTCGATGGGGACCATGGCCGCGTCGACCTCACCGGCCCGGACGGCCGCGAGCGCCACGGGCACGGAGGACACCGGGCGGCGCTCGGCCTGCCGGGCACCCTCCACGCCGAGCAGCGCGGCCTCCGTGAAGGTGCCGGCGGGACCCAGGTAGGCGTACCTCAACGGACGGTCGGCGTCTCGCCCGTCTCGGACACCATGGGCTTCTCGGCGTCCATCCACGCCCCCATGCCGCCCAGGACGTTGACCGGGTCGAAGCCGTACTGCTGGAGGTAGGCGGTGGCCTTCAGGGAGCGCCCGCCCGAGCGGCAGATCACGTACACGTCCTCGTCCGCGGGGACCTCGCCGTAGCGCTCGGGGAGCTGGCGCAGCGGGATGTGCTGGGCGCCGGCGATGTGCCCGGCCTCCCACTCCGAGTCCTCGCGCACGTCCAGGATGCGCGCGTCCTCGGGGATCTCCTCCACCGAGGCGCTGGGCAGGTTGTCCAGGTTGTCCATCGTCCGGGTCCTCTCGTTGCGGGTCGGGTCTGCGGTGACCAGCCTAGTCCCAGGGCACGGCCACGGGCACGGGGCACCGGGACGGGCCGCGGCTCAGCCGCCCGACCACGGCCGCAGGACGGCCTCGAGCCATACGGTGACGGCCACGGCGCCGGGGTCCGGGGTGCCGACCGCCCGCTTCCCCACGTAGCTGGAGCGGCCCAGTCCGGCGACCACCCCGGTGGTCGCCTCCGTCCCCTCCGCGGCCCGGGCCAGGAGCCGGGGCACGAGCCGGTGCGGATCGAGCTCCCCGGCGGCGGTCCCGGACAGGACCTCCGCGGCGGGGACGAGGGCGTCCATCATGGTGGAGTCCCCCACCCGGGCGCCGCCGAGCTCCTGCAGGCGGGCCACGGCGTCCTGGAACCCGGCGGCGAGGACCTTGGGCCGGGCCTGCCGCTCCCCGGGGGCGAAGGCCTCGCCGAGGGCCAGGACGAACAGGGAGTAGAGCGGCCCAGAGGTGCCCCCGACCTCGTGCTGCAGGACCTGGGCGACCGCCCGGAACCAGGTGTGCAGGTCCGGGGCGCTGCCGAGCTGCTCCCGGTGCGCCCGCAGCGCCTGCGCGCCCCGGGCGAGGTTGGTGCCCAGGTCCCCGTCACCGACCTTCCGGTCGAGCTCGGTCAGCCGCGGCTCCGCCTCCCCGACCGCGTCCACCGCGCGGAACAGCGCGTCGAGCACCGCGGGGTCCACCGGCTCGGGGCCGGTCAGCTCGGCCAGGGGGTCGGGCAGGTCCACCGGGATCTCCTGCGGGGAGCCGGCGGGGACGGTGGGCGACACCCAGCCCGGGGCGTCGGTGCCGGCGCCCAGCAGATCCAGCAGCTCCTCGTCCACCCGGGCCAGGGTGACCGAGGCGCCGGGCATGTCGAGGCTGGTCAGCAGGGTCCCGGCCCAGCACAGGCGAACGTCGAGCCCGTGCCCCCGGGCCGCCGCGAGCACCTCCCCGGCGAGGATCTCCAGCTCCAGCGGCGGCGTGGCTCCCAGCCCGTTGACCAGCACGACGACGGGGTCCCCCTCGACCAATCCCCGGTCGGTCACGACGGCGTCGACCAGCCGGGAGGCGACGTGCCGGGCGGACGCGGCGGTGCCGCGCTCCCGGCCGGGTTCGCCGTGGATGCCCAGTCCCCACTCGACCTCGTCGTCGCCGAGGTCGAAGTTGGGGGCGTGGGCCCCGGGGGCGAGGCTCGGGCCCAGGGCGAGGCCCATGGTGCCCATGCCCGGCAGGAACGCCTCGAGCAGGCGCTGGATCTCGGCGACGCCACGGCCGGCCTCGGCGGCGGCACCGGCGATCTTGTGCACGAGCACCGTGCCGCCGATCCCGCGCCGGCCCGCGCCGGCGGTGTCACCCAGGGCGACGTCGTCGGCCACGACGACCGTGGCCACCGTCCGCCCGGCGGCCTGCGCGGTCTCCGCGGCCAGCCCGAAGTTCAGGCGGTCCCCGGTGTAGTTCTTCACGACGAGCAGCACGTCCCGGTCCTCGCCGACCGCCTGCAGCGCCGCCTGCACGGCGTCCACCGACGGGGAGGTGAACACCGGCCCGCACACGGCGGCGTCGAGCATGCCGCGGCCCACGAAGCCGGCGTGGGCCGGCTCGTGCCCGGAGCCCCCGCCCGAGACCAGGGCCACCTTCCCGTCCGCCCGCCGCGCCCGCACGACGACGGGCCGGCCGGTCACCCGGGCGAGTTCGCGGTTGCGGGCGGTGAGCCCGGAAATGAGGTCCTCGACCACGTCGGCGGGGTCGTTGATCAGCTTGCGCATGGCGGTCCTTCGGTCGCGGGACGGTGGCTGCCCGGCACCAGCAGATCACGGATGGGGCGCGCAGCCAATGGCGCCCTGCCGACCGTGCGGCCGCCGGAGGACAGCTCACGGACGCGAAACAATGCCTGTATAGATTGTCCCGTCGCCGCCGGACCCCCGCGCGGCGCTCCGCACCGGACACCCACCCCGGTGTCCTCCACAGAAGGAACCACCCCCATGAGCACCAACGAATCCCGGGGCGCGACGCCGCTCGTCCCGGACCGCGAGGACCACGGCTTCAAGAAGGTCCTCGGCCGCCTGGACGCCATCGCCCTCGGCTTCGGCGCGATGATCGGCTTCGGCTGGGTCATCCTCACCGGCGACTGGCTCGCCGAGGCCGGCACCATGGGCGCCGTGCTGGCCCTCGTGGCCGGTGGGCTGATCATGTCCGTCGTCGGCCTCGTCTACGGCGAGCTCGTCTCGGCCATGCCGTACGCGGGCGGGGAGCACAACTACCTGCTGCGCGGCATGGGGGCCCGCTGGGCCTTCGTCGGCTCCTGGGCCATCACGGGCGGGTACATCACCATCGTGGCCTTCGAGGCCGTGGCCGTGCCACGCACCGCGCAGTACCTCTTCCCGGGCCTGAGCCAGATCCCGCTGTGGACGGTGGCCGGTTTCGAGGTCAACCTGACCTGGGCGCTCGTGGGCTCCCTCGCCGCGGTCGTGATCACCGGGATCAACATCCGGGGGGTCAAGCACGCCTCCGTGGTGCAGATCTTCGTCATCCTCTTCCTGCTCGTGGTGGGTCTGATGATGCTCTTCGGCGCGTTCACGCAGGGTTCCGCGGCCACCATGGAGCCCTTCTTCACGCCCGGTGCCGCCGGCTTCTTCCTGGTGCTCGTCACCGTCCCGTTCCTCTTCGTGGGCTTCGACGTCATCCCCCAGGTCTCGGAGGAGATGCACCTGCCGGCCAAGCAGCTCGGCGGGACCATCATCGTCTCCGTCCTGCTCGCGGCCGCCTGGTACGTCATGGTCGTCCTGACCACCTCCGCGTCGATGTCCGCCCAGGACCTGGCCGTCGCGGACATCGCCGTGGCCGACGCCATGGGCTCCGTCTTCGGCAGCCCGGTCGTGGCCAACCTCCTCATCGCGGGAGGCCTCGCGGGCATCCTCACCTCCTGGAACTCCCTGCTCATGGGCGCGTCCCGGCTGCTGTGGGCGCTCGGCAACTCCCGCATGGTGCCCCGGTGGTTCGGCCGGCTGCACCCCAGGTACGGCACGCCGGCCAACGCCCTGCTGTTCGTGGGCGCCCTCTCCTTCGTGGCCCCGTTCTTCGGCGCCGAGATGCTCGGCTGGCTGGTGGACTCCGGCTCGCCGTCGATCGTGATCGCCTACGCGCTGGTCTCCGTGGTCTTCGTGCTCCTGCGCCGGCGCGAGCCGGACATGGCGCGCCCCTTCCGGATCGGCGGCCGCGCCGGCGGCGGCACAGCGATCGGCGTGCTCTCGGTGGTCCTGTGCCTCGGGCTCATCAGCCTGTACCTGCCCGGGATGCCCGCCTTCCTCAGTGCGCCCGCCTGGACCATCTTCGGGCTGTGGTGGCTGCTCGGGCTGGTCTTCCTGCTGCGCATCCCCACCGGGATCCGACCCGGCGCCGACGCCGAGCACCGCCTCGTCGCCGAGGTCGAGCGGCGGCGCGGCTCCGCCTGAGCCCTGCACGGCCCGGGCCGCTGCCCCCAGCGGTCCGGGCACCTGTGCACTCCGCCCATTCCGAAGGGGAAATTTCAGCACTCTGCCTTCCGGGCGGAGGGCTACTCTGGGCCTGTCGGGGTACCACCGGTCATCTCCCGGCAACACCCGGGGCCTAGCCTGGCGTCGCACCGTGACGTCGCCCGCGTGGCGTCCGTCACCCGCACTCGTACCATGGACGGGCGGGCCCAGAGCTGTCGCCCGCCCGTCCGACCACCCCGTTGACGCACCGAAGCGGGCACCGGCGCCCGGTGCCCCGGCCGGCGTCGAACAGAGAGGCAGAACACATGAGCATCACGGACCAGGCCCCCACTTCTCCTTCCGTCCAGGACCGCATCGCCGCGGTGCTGGCCGCCACCCCCACCGGGTTGCTGATCGACGGTGCGTG
>NZ_JAVHZE010000109.1:0-535 GCF_040981185.1 Kocuria sabuli | reverse complement strand
ACTCCCGCACGTTAAAACAAATCAGCTCCATCGAGCGAAAGGCCGACAAAAAACGCGAGCTGTTACCGTTCTATGCCCCGTGGGTCAGCGGCGTGCTTGCGCAGGGTAAAGGCTCTCAGGATGACATTCTGATGACAGTCATGCTGTGGCGTCTTGATGCTGACGACATTGCAGGCGCGCTGGATGTTGCCCGCTACGCATTGCCCCACGGACTGACCATGCCAGCCAGCAAGCGCAACACGGCCTGTTTGCTGGCAGAAGAGGTGGCGCTCTCAGTCCAGCGTCTGCGTGATGCCGGGCAACCTGTTGAGCTGGCGCACCTGCTCGACACCATCAGTCTGACTGAGCAGGCGGATATGCCGGATGTCGTGCGCGCGAAGCTGCACAAAATGACCGGCTATGTGCTGCGCGATGCTGACCGGCTGAGTGAAGCGCTGCCGCAACTGCAACGCGCGATGCAGTTAGACCGGGTGGTCGGGGTGAAAAAGGATATTGAACGCCTTGAACGTGCGCTTAAGCCTAAACCCGATCCCGC
>NZ_JAVHZE010000108.1:0-536 GCF_040981185.1 Kocuria sabuli | reverse complement strand
CCCATCTGGGCGGCGGTCAGGGTGCCGCAGGCGGCCGGCAGGGTCGCGGCCGCGGGCAGCGCCGGGTCCAGGTCGGACATCTTCTCGGCCGCCGCGGCCGGCATCAGCGTCGGGTCCACGCCGTGGACGACGATCACCGCGGTGCCGCTCTGCAGGGCCTCGGCGGTGGGGGCGTCCAGTTCGAAGGTGCGCTCGTAGGAGTAGGCGGATCCGCCCGGGAAGCGCTCCACGGCCAGGCCGGAGTCGGGGCTGGTGTCGCCCTCGGTGGTGAGGGAGGTGCCGATCATGCCGTAGGAGGGGTGGCCCTCGGTGGTGTTGACCACGCCGTCGCCGTCGGTGTCGGCCTCGGGGCCGGGGCAGGTGCCCTGGCCGTGGATGTGGATGTGCTGGGCGTGCGGGAAGGGTCCGTCCATGAAGGTCTCGGCTGCACCGGAGACGTTCATCGTGACGGTGGCTTCGGTGCCGTGGACGTCGACCATGACCTCGCCGGTGGTGCCGGAGTTGTTGAGGGCGCTCAGGGTGGCCTGGGAGGACCA
>NZ_JAVHZE010000107.1:0-539 GCF_040981185.1 Kocuria sabuli | reverse complement strand
CTTTTGAATTTCCGGTTACAGCTTTAGTCGGCCCTAATGGCAGTGGTAAATCTTCTGTCCTCGGTGTTGCGGGGTGTGCTTATAAAGAAATTAAACCTAGTGTTTTCTTCCCCAAAAGTGCAATTGGTGATGAAAGCATGGCAGGATGGAAGGTTGAGTACGAAATTATAGACAAAAGTGTAAATCCAAGACAAACAGTCCGTAGAACCAGTAGTTTTAGGAGCGCCAAATGGGCGAGGGATGAAGTTGTATCAAGGGATGTGTATTTCTTTGGTATCGAACGTACTGTTCCTGCTGGTGAAAAAACAAAATATAAAAAATTAACTCGATCCTCTTACCAACACACAGGGAGTTTATCCACCCTGAGTGCAGGAGTTGCTAAGCAGATTGAACATATCTTAGGAAAGGATGTTTCTGCATTTAATGTTACTGATATCGGTCATGATGAGAAGTTTTTTGTAGGCAACAATAATGGTAGCCGTTATTCAGAATTCCATTTCGGAGCAGGTGAATCATCAATTATACGAATGGTGTCAGAA
>NZ_JAVHZE010000106.1:0-540 GCF_040981185.1 Kocuria sabuli | reverse complement strand
TAAGATTGACAATCATCGTCCCGTTGAAATGGCGTTCCGTGGTCACTGAGGTCAGGGTGATGCGCGGCTCCCACTTCTGCACGGCCATGTAACAGGCGACCATGATTTGCAGCTCAAGCGCCGGGGTCTGCGGCTGGTCAATCATGTCAGGCAGGAGCGAGCCATATTCCCGGCGCATCACGCGGGAACCGACAGGCGTTCGCAGGATGTCACTCAGGCTCTGGCTGATATGCTCTTCATCGGTGAGCGACCGGCCATCGGTTCGGCTCATGCCGATATAACGGGCTGTCATTTTGTCCCCTCCGTCCAGCTTCCGCCCCGTTCGACGCCGCCGTGGTTGTGGTTATCCACCTGCACACCGTTGGAGGTGAACTTCCCGCCGGTGTGCTGGATATCCCCTGACATTTTTCCGCCTTTTTTCACTTCCAGCGTGCCCGTGGTCAGCTTGTTGGTACACACCACCTCGGGCGTGTCCAGCGTGATGCGGGTTTCGGCTTTAACCAGTACCAGCGGCACGGTCGCAGTGATGGATCCTGATGC
>NZ_JAVHZE010000105.1:0-541 GCF_040981185.1 Kocuria sabuli | reverse complement strand
CTTCACCGCGGGCGGCTGCGTGGTGCTGGCGAACGATCCGAGCGCCACGCTCTGCTTCCCGCTGATTGAGCAGCATCAGATAAACGTCACCTCACTGGTGCCGCCCGCGGTCAGCCTGTGGTTGCAGGCGATTGCCGACGGCGCGGGGAACGCCCAGCTGAAATCCCTTGAACTGCTCCAGGTAGGCGGCGCACGTCTCTCCGCCACGCTTGCGGCACGTATTCCGGCGGAAATTGGCTGCCAGCTTCAGCAGGTGTTTGGCATGGCGGAAGGGCTGGTGAACTACACCGCCCTCGACGATGCGCCGGAGCGCATCATCAATACCCAGGGCCGCCCGATGTGCCCGGACGATGAAGTGTGGGTGGCGGACGAGGACGGCAACCCGCTGCCGCGCGGGGAAGTCGGGCGTCTGATGACGCGCGGCCCTTACACCTTCCGCGGCTATTTCAATAGCCCGGAACACAACGCCAGCGCCTTTGATGCCAACGGTTTCTACTGCTCGGGCGATCTGATCGCCATCGATGAGCAGGGTTACATCACC
>NZ_JAVHZE010000104.1:0-541 GCF_040981185.1 Kocuria sabuli | reverse complement strand
CCATCAGCATTAGTTTCAATATAATTTTTGGACTCCAGTACATCATTGATATGTGCTAAGGCAACTTCTTGTTTATCGCTCACTTATGTTCTCCTGAACCAACAAAATAGGTAAAAATCTTTTCAAATTCATTAGATTAATTTGCATAAAAAGCACAGGGAAAAGTTGGCTTACCAGCTATGCGCCGACCAGAACACCTTGCAGAAGCCCCAGCTGTCAAAGCTTGTTGTAAGCAATGGACTCATGGATCAGCGCCTTACCCATGATGTACAGCTGGTCCTGATTTTCTTCTGTCACATACCAGTCTTTGTAAGCTGGATTGTCAGATAGCACAGCCAGTTGCAAACCTTGCATTTGTAAGCGTTTAACATGGAAGTGTTGGCCGAAAACAAAAGCGTACACCCCGTCAACTTTGAAATTCCTAACAGAAACGTCAAAGAAGAGACGATCACCTGACTGTATTGTTGGGCACATGCTGTCACCGTCTACGGTCATCACCTTCACATCATTTTGAGTGCGGTTCCCGAAAAGAGATCTGGCT
>NZ_JAVHZE010000103.1:0-543 GCF_040981185.1 Kocuria sabuli | reverse complement strand
GACCCTGCCCGACCTTAACGCGCAGGCGTCCAGAATTGCTGGATTCAGGAAAGCGAGCGCACAGCTTGCCGTGACCGGTCAGTCGCTTAAC
The DNA here is from genome assembly GCF_040981185.1 of Kocuria sabuli. Classification (NCBI taxonomy): domain Bacteria; kingdom Bacillati; phylum Actinomycetota; class Actinomycetes; order Micrococcales; family Micrococcaceae; genus Kocuria; species Kocuria sabuli. The sequence goes on along the minus strand of NZ_JAVHZE010000103.1, from coordinate 452 downwards.
AAAGCGAAACAGGAGGCCGCAGCGCTGGCCGTCCAGTTTAAAAACACGGAAAACCCCACCAAAGCGCAGGCGCGTGCGATGGAGGCGGCAAAAAAATCCGCTGCTGACCTGCAACTCAAATATAACGGGCTCAGGCAGTCGGTACAGCGCCAGCGCACCGAGCTTGCTCAGGCCGGGATTAATACCCGAACGCTGTCGGCTGACGAGCGTCGCCTTAAAACCAGCATCAGCGAGACGACCGCCCAGCTTAACCGGCAACGTGAGGCGCTGGCGCGGGTCAGCCAGCAACAGGCAAAGCTGAGCCGGGTTAAAGAGCGGTATCAGACCGGTAAATCCCTCGCGGGGAGTGCGGCGGCGGCTGGTGCTGCCGGTGTCGGAATTGCCACGGCTGGCACAATGGCCGGTGTAAAACTGCTGATGCCAGGCTATTCGTTTGCACAGAAAAACTCTGA
>NZ_JAVHZE010000102.1:0-543 GCF_040981185.1 Kocuria sabuli | reverse complement strand
GTGCTGTTCCAGGAACGCCACCAGCGCATCGCGATAGTTCGCACGCGCTTCCAGAGAACCGATAGAGTTCAGCTCCAGAGAAACGTGCTCAGAAATACCGAGCGCACGCCACCAGCGGGCAGTAAGCATAATCAGTTCGGCATCGATATCTGGTCCTTGCAGACCAAACACTTCCACGCCAAGCTGGTTGAACTGACGGTAGCGGCCTTTTTGCGGACGTTCGTGGCGGAACATCGGGCCGATATACCACAGGCGCTGCTCCTGATTGTACAGGAGACCATGTTCGATGCCGGCGCGTACGCAACCCGCCGTCCCCTCAGGACGCAGAGTCAGGCTGTCGCCGTTGCGGTCCTCAAAGGTGTACATCTCTTTTTCAACCACGTCGGTTACTTCGCCGATCGCGCGTTTGAATAACGGGGTCTGCTCTACAATCGGCAAACGAATTTCGCTGTAACCGTAGCTGCCGAGCACCTGCTTCAGTGTGCCTTCAATGCGCTGCCAGATGGCGGTTTCGCCAGGCAGATAATCGTTCATGCCGCGGAT
>NZ_JAVHZE010000101.1:0-546 GCF_040981185.1 Kocuria sabuli | reverse complement strand
GTTGTTGACTGGGGTAAGGCATTCCTCGTAGCTGCTGACAACATGAGCCAGCTCAACGCGCGTATAGAGAGGCTCACTGGCAGCGCAGCGACAGCATCGCAGACTATGCAAAGTCTGATGCGCATCAGTTCGGCAACGGGTGGTTCGCTACAGGATACAGCAAAGCTGTGGGAGACTCTCAGCACGGCGTTGCGCGATACCGGAGCTACCAACGGCCAGATCATTCAGCTTACCGAAACACTTCAGAAAATCGGGCGTATTGGTGGATCCTCATCCGAGGAAATGGCGAATGCGCTGCGACAGTTTGGCCAGTCGATTTCATCTGGAGTTGTGCGGGCTGAGGAATTCAACTCCATCCTTGAGCAAATGCCGGAACTGGCGCGCCAGATTGCCGCCGGGATGGGTGTAAGCATCGGAGAGCTTCGTCAGCTCATGCTGGACGGGAAACTGACGGCAGAAGATGCTCTGAACGCCATTCAGAAGCAAACCGGTTCAGTGAATGCAGAGTTCGAGAAACTACCGCGCACGCTTTCACAGGCCAATACC
>NZ_JAVHZE010000100.1:0-546 GCF_040981185.1 Kocuria sabuli | reverse complement strand
TGACCAGTTTCACTGGATCGATCACTGCCATCGCGCGCGGCGCGTTTTCGTTCAGGTCTTCGCGAATGCAGGATTCCAGAGACGCCATTTCGATGGTGTTGTCCTGCTTGGTAACGCCAATACGTTTGCAGAACTCACGAATGGACGCCGAGGTGTAGCCACGACGACGCAGGCCAGAGATGGTCGGCATACGCGGGTCATCCCAGCCTTCAACGTGCTTGTCGGTGACCAGCAGGTTCAGCTTACGCTTGGACATCACGGTGTATTCCAGGTTCAGACGAGAGAACTCGTACTGACGCGGATGCACAGGAATGGTGATGTTATCCAGCACCCAGTCGTACAGACGACGGTTGTCCTGGAATTCCAGCGTGCACAGAGAGTGCGTAATGCCTTCCAGCGCATCGCTGATGCAGTGGGTGAAGTCGTACATCGGGTAGATGCACCACTTGTTACCGGTCTGGTGGTGTTCAGCGAACTTAATGCGGTACAGCACCGGATCGCGCATCACGATGAACGGAGACGCCATATCGATTTTGGCACGCAGAC
>NZ_JAVHZE010000010.1:0-134060 GCF_040981185.1 Kocuria sabuli | reverse complement strand
GGGTACGCCCCGGGGAGATGATCGAGGTGTGGGATGAGCACCACCTGCGCCATGCCGGCACCGTGAGTCAGATGGCGGCCCACCTCGGGGTGCTGTGGGTGCGCGAGGCCAGCAGCGGGATCCCCAAGCTGATCCCCGCCGACGAGTACCGGCTGCGCCACGCTTCGATGGCCCACGCCGTCTGAAGCAGGAGCAGCCCTCCCCAGCAGCCCGTGCCTCTCCGGCAGAGGCAGCCTCCGGCCGGTGCTGCACCAGCACGATGCGTGAGGCCCGCCCCGGCACGGTCACCCCGTGCCGAGGCGGGCCTCACCATCTGTGAAGGCCTTCCCGCGTCGTCAGAGTCCTGGCCCGGGGCAGCCACAGCACCAGAAGCGGCGCCCACTGCGCGATCATTCACCGGCTGCCCGGCCCGGTGCGGCCAGGCGTAACCGTTGATCAAAAGGGGTAGCCATCGTGGGAGAAACCACCGGACTTCGAGGCCGCCACGACAGTCCACGATGCGCACTGGACTCGATCCGCCCCGCTGGACCCAGGAGGTCCCCATGCACACTGAATCCTCCGCGATGGAACTGACCGCGGTCTTCGCCCGCATCCAGAACATGCTGCTGTCCCAGGAGCACGCCACCGCCGCGGTGCACCAGCTGGCCCAGGTCGCCCAGGCTCTTATCCCCGCGGCCGCCGGAGCCGGGGTCTCGCGGTTCGACGACCAGGGCACCAGGACCAGCACCGCAGCCACCGACCGTCTCGTGGAAGCCGCCGACGTCCTGCAGTACGAGATGGGGCAGGGCCCGTGCCTGAGCGCCTGGGCCACCGAAAGCCTCCAGCGCGTCAACGACACCACCGACGATGACCGGTGGCCCGCCTGGTGCGTGGCCGCGGCCGCCTCGGGGATTCTGTCGATGATCAGTGTCCCGATGGTGTTCCAGGACCGGTGCCTGGGGGCGATGAAGGTCTACGCCACCGTCGGCGATGCCTTCACCGACCACGAGGAGCGGCAGCTGGGCCTGTTGGCCGCCGCGGCGGCGACCCTGCTGGGCGCAGCCCAGACTACGGACGCCCCGCAACGGCTCAGCGCCGCGCTGCAGACCGGGCTGGAGGATCGACAGACGATCGACCGGGCCACCGGGATGCTGATGGAACAACGGGCCACCGACCCCGATGACGCCCATTGCCTGCTGCTCACGGCCGCCCGAGCCCAGGGCCGGCCCATGGCTGAGGTCGCCCGCCAGATCCTTCAGCGCCGCCCGGACTCGCAAGGGTGAGGAGCACCCGTGGAGGACGACGGTGCCGGAGCAGAACAAGCCCGCCCGCTGCTCATGGTCATCGACCGCGCCGGCATCGCGGTGAAGCAGGTGTGGTTCCACTACCTCACCCTGGGCGGCCAAGCCGGGGAGATCGAGGTCGAAGCCTACCTGCACCACTGCCTGGACCTGCCCGGGCCCCAGCGGGACCTGCTGGCCCACGTCGCCAACGAACTCATCGACCGGCAACCTCCACTGCGGGCCCCTACACCTGCGAGCTGCTCCACCGTGAGTACTCCAAAGGCGCAGAATGAACACCCCTTCCGCAGGTCCTGTATCGCAGTGCCCCGAAACGGTGCCAGGTGGACCGTGGACAGCGGCATCAAGACCGCAGGTGTCGCCTGTCACTGTGCATTAGGGCCGGACCGCGTACAGTGGAACGTAGTTGTTGAAGTTTCGTTCTTGCAGTTCAAGCAGTTCGCCCGATCCGGGCGCAGCAGTTTTTCTGAGAAGACGTTCATGGCAGGCATCGCAACGCCCGAGCACCCCGATCGCCGGGGACGCTCCGTTTCCCAGAAAGACAGGTTCCCCATGACTACTGGCACCGTGAAGTGGTTCAACGCCGACAAGGGCTTCGGCTTCATCACCCCCGAGGACGGCTCCAAGGACGTGTTCGCGCACTTCTCCGCGATCAACTCCGGCGGCTACCGCTCCCTGGAGGAGAACCAGCGCGTGGAGTTCGAGACCCAGGACGGCCCCAAGGGCCCCCAGGCCGCGAACATCACTGTCATCTCCTAAGATCGCACTGATCTCCATCTGAGATCACCGGCATGGGGCTGAACGCCCCGACGCCACTCCAGGAATCGCCACCCGGCCCCGGCCCGGTGGCGATTCCTCATTCCGGCCCCGGACCTCTGGCGGCGAGCCCCATCCTTCCTGCTACGCCGGCGTGCGGGGAGGCTGGAGGCCGCCCACGCCGATCTGCTGGCCGCCGATCCCACCACCGGGTCAACCGTGGCGGAGGTCGCCGCCCGGTGGGGTTTCGCCCATCAGGGGCGGTTCGCCGCCGCCTACCGCCCCCGCTACGGACAGGCGCCCTCGACTACCCTGCACACCTGATCCCGCTACATGAGGTCCCCGGCGGTGGGGACTTGAGGGAGGTCATCTGTTGCGCAGGGACTGGTCGGGGTTCGGGCCGGTGGCTAGCCTGGAAGACATGACATCGGCCGTGGTGACCAACCCCTGCCGCTGGGGTGTGCCGAGGCCGGCCAGGCTGCTGGAGCCGGCCCTGGGGGTGCGGCCGTGAACCGGGCGCAGCCGGTCCGTCTGCGGTTGTCGACCACCGACCCGGAGCTGGTCAACGAGCACCTGTCCCAGACCTATGCAGGTGCCCAGATCCGAGCCTCCGGTGATGACCCGGCCTTCGTGTACCGCCAGGACGTGGACGGAGACACGGACCTGACCCTGGCCCGTTTCTACCTCCGGGGTCAGGGCCGGGTGAATCTGAGGCTCGAGGACAGGGTCACGGTCAGCCTGCCGGGCTCGGGAACCCATCGCTGGGAGATCAACGGGCACCGTGGCACCGGCCTGGCGATGAAGCAACCAGATCAGGACTACCGCGCCGTCCTGGAGTCCTTGAGCCTCGACACGGTTGATCTGCGACTGGCCACTCTCGTGCGGACCGCCCGCACCGTCTACGGCAACGAGGCCCTGCCTGTGAGCTTCACCGCCCCGGATCCGGTGTCGGCACGGATGGCCGCCTACTGGAAGGCCACCCATGCCTTGGTGCGTCAAGGACTGACCGATCCCGCCGTCGCCGACGTTCCGTTGCTGCGCGTGGACCTGTTCCACCGGATGACGGTCGCCACCCTGGAGACTTTCCCCCTGGCCGGGGACCCTCAGGCCCGGCGGGAGACGGTGGCGACCCGGCAGGCCGCCTACACCCGGGCGGTGGAGTTCATCCACGCGGCCCTCTCGCTGCCGATCACCGTCGAGGACGTCGCCCGCCACGCGAACCTCAGCACCGTCGAGCTCACGCGCACGTTCCGCGCCCAGGCCGGCACCACCGCCGGAGCCTATCTGCGCCGGCTGCGGTTGGCGGCCGCCCACCAGGACCTCCTCCGAGGTGATCCGACCGCCGGGGACACCGTGGCCGCGGTCGCCGTGCGCTGGGGCTTTGCCTATCCCGGGGACTTCGCCCGACGCCACCGGGCTGCCTACGGGCAGAACCCCGCACACACCTTGCGCCACTAGAGCCTGACCTGCGAATCAGTGAGGCGGTCTGGTGAACCGTCAGAATGGTCGGCCGTGGGGAGCTGACAGATAAAGCATGGGAGCGGATCGAGCCGTTGTTGCCTGTCTCGGGCCGGGCCGGGCCGGGGCGGGCGGTGGCGGGACCACCGGCAGGTACTAACACCTGGTCTCACAGCTCTCTTGCCCGACGCAGTCGGCCGGGTGGATGAGCGTGACGGCGTGCAGCACCAGCGAAAGCAGTGTCCTTGCTTCGGACCTGACCCCGGCCGGCCTCAGCGCTGTGGGCTGCTCCACCGGTGGATGCCTGTGATCACTCGGTGGTGAAGCGGTCGGTGGGCGGGGCCGGATCGGGCGCCCGGTCGGTGGTGCTCTGACCGTGTAGGGAGGTGGCGCAGGCGACTCCGGCGGCTACGCCCTGGGCCATGGCAATGGGCACCAGTTGCAGGCCCGGGGCGATGTCCCCGGCCGCATAGACCCCTTCAACGCTGCTGAGCTGGCACACGTTGACGACGACGTGCCCCTCGTCGTCGAGCTCGCACCCCAGATGGGCGGCGAGGCTGTTGGTGGGGTGGTGGGCGTAGGAGAAGAACACTGTGGTGCCTTCCACCACGCGCCCGTCGGCCAGCCGGAGGCCCTGTAATGCCCCCGGAGCCCCAAGCAGAGCTTCGGCCACGCCGTCCACGACCTCGATCCCGTGCTCGTGCAGAGCCGCGCGTTGGTCCTCGGCGAAGGCCCGGTCGGTGGTGTCGGTGACGACCCGCACGGTGTCGGACCAATCCAGCATCTCCGAGGCATAGGCGGGCATGTGACTACCGGTGCCCAGCACGATCACCGCCTGGCCCCGGATGTCGAACCCATCGCAGGCCGGGCAGTGGTAGACATCCGTGCCGTAGTGGTCCTCGAAGCCGGCAATCTGCGGGAACTCATCCCGCACCCCGGTGGCCAGCACGATCCGCTGGGCAGTGATCTCCATGCCGTCGACGGTGGCCAGGAACCCGCCGCCCTCGGTGCGCTCCAGGTCGGCCACCGTCCCGTCGTGGAGGGTCACCTGGGGGTACTGCTCCAGCCCGGCGCGGGCCTGGGCCAGCAGCGTGTGCGGGCTGATGGGGTCCCTGCCCAGCAGGCCGTGGGTGTGGTCGGTGAACCGGCTGCGGTGCTGCCCGGCATCGACCACCAGGGTGGAGCGCTGGTACCGGCCCAACCAGGTCGCCGCGGACAAGCCGGCGACACCACCACCGACGACCAGGGCGTCAACAGCGGAAGGCAGATCACGGCTCATCGGTTCTCCTCGGTCTGCGGCGGGCATGCCACCGGTTGGCTGGCTCCACCCTACGGCCTGCCCTGAGCGTCGTGCCGAGGACGGGCACAGACAGATCGAAGCAATCGATGGTGCCGCTGCGGCCTCGGGCTATGGGGCGGGTACCAGGTCGGCGGGCGCCTCGTCGAGGAGCTTGCACACGTCGAAGACGTAGGCGGTGGAGTTCTCGGTGATCTCCGCGGTGAGCGCCTGCGGGAACTGCTGACCCAGCTCATTGGGTGCCCTGTCGTAGATGACGGTCTCCGTCAGGTCCCCGGAAAGGTAGAGGAAGGTCTCGGGCAGCCCTGCCTCGGCGAACGCCTCCGCCTCCACCTCGTCGGACGCGGCCACGATCGCCGGCCCAGGGCGGTCGTAGGTCACCGTCTGGCCGTAGGGATCGTAGATCTCGAACCAGGTTCCGGACACGGCTACCTCCTCGAGCGAGGCATCGTCGGAAAGCCGGTCCACATCGACGGTGAGGTTGCCGCGGTACTCCACCACGGTCGCACCCTCGTCGTTGATCAAGGTCCGGTACTGCATGTCGAACACGTCGCCGGGGTAGACAAAGATGTGCGACCCGCAGGCCGGGTAGGTGCGGTTCAGATCGACGTTTTCCGGATAGGGGAGGAACTTGCCGTGCATGCTGGGCGGCGGCCAGGGCACCTGGTCCAGTGGGCCAGCGGGAGAACCGGCCGCCGACGGGGCGGTGGCGACGACGAGGGCGGCGACGAGGACTGCAGCCCGCCGCGAGGTGGTGTTCATGGTTGATGACCCTTGCTGGTCGGCCGTCTGTCTCGGTCCGGGAGCCCTGGAAGCTGGCAGAGCCGTGGCCGGCGGCGGGAATTGTGGCAGAGGCGCAACCGCGGGTCGTGCCGGTCGCCCTCGGTTGACGGTCTCGACTAAACGCGGGACCGCGGGCAGGAACTGCACGCGGGGGTCGGCATCGTCACGGCTCGACCCCCATAGGCACAGTGTCGGCCCGCGATCACAGCAGGGCGCCGACCCGTGTCTCGATCACTCCCCGATCGTTATGGCTCGCTGACCTAGCCGGTCACATTTGATGTGCTGTCTGTGCACGCGGAGTCTGCACCGAACACGGCACCGCCCCCGAGCCGGTGGCCGGCGCGGGGGCGGTGCGTGCGGCGGGCCGGGATCAGCGCCGAGCCGGCAGCTGCGGGGCGGCGGTCAGGCCGGTGGCCGACAGCTGGTTGCTCTCTACGGCCTGGGCGCCGCGTGTTCAATCCGCGCAATATCGCAGCCCAGTTACGATCGTGCTCGCCAGCAGACCACCGAGCAGAGGAGCGCCCGCATGTCTGTGGAGATCGCCGAGGACGGCGCCGTCGTGGCCGCCGGCCAGACTGTCAACTACGCCACCGCCTACGACTGGGCCGTCGACAACCAGGAGAAGATCACCGTTCTGGTACAGGACACCAGAGCCTTCGTCACCGTGATCGCCGAGGCCGAGGCCGCCCCGGCCGAGCAGCAGCAGGTGGCGGTGCGCGAGGCATTCACCGCCGGCCGACCCCAGCAACCCGGGGCGTCCTGGAGCTCTTGAGCACCGACCGGGTGCACGGCGAAGCCCCGCCCTCCTCATCCCTACTGGGGTGCGGAGGTGCGGGGCTTCATTGTGCTGGCGGGGGGGGGGCGGGCTCAGCTCTCGCAGGCCACCCCGTCGCCGTCACGGTCCAGCTTCGGGGCGTAGCCCGGGGAACCGCGGTAGATCGGGGCGGCACCGGCAGCCTTGGCCTCCGTACAGTTGGCCCATCCGCCGGCCGGAACACCCGGGGCTGCCGGTGCCGGCTCAGGCACCACCGGAGCGGGTGCTGGCGCCGCGGGCTCCGGGGCAGGCGCCACGGGAGCGGGCTCAGGCTCGGGCTCCAGGGGAGCCGGCGCGGGAGCTTCCGCGACTGGTGCCGGGGCGTTGCCGGGGATGTCGCCGACAGCCACGGTCGCGTCCGTCGGCAGGGCCTGGCCCTCACAATCGGCCAGCACCTCAGTCATGGCGGCCTTCTCGGGGGCGGTGACCCACAGCTCGTACTTGGCCTTGACCGCGATCTGGATGGCGACGAACTCGCAGTGGAAGTCCACGTTGTCCGGCAGCCACTCATCGGCCGGTTTGTCGGACTTGGACTGGTTGGCCGGCCCGTCCACAGCCAACAGGTTCAGCGGGTCGTTGGCCAGCTCCACGCGCTGGTCCTGGGTGAGGTTGCGGGCCCCAGTGGTCCAGGCGTTGCCCAGGGAGACCACGTGGTCGATCTGGACCTCGGAGGAGGTGGCCGGCCCGCGCACGAAGTTGATCGTGGTGGCGGTGTAGGGGTCCGGGTCCAGGACCCCGGAGTCGACGGTGCACCCGTCGGCGGAGACGACGTCGTCGAGGTCACGGTTGAGGACCTCGTGGCGGGTGTCCTCGCAGTCCCCGTCGGCGTCGATCCACCCGCCGAGCAGTCCTGCGCGGTCGTAGTCGGACATCGTGCGCCGGGCGGCGAACTTCAGCCCGTTGAGCGCGGTCAGGGCCTCGGAGGAGGCGTCCGGCGCCGTCGACGGCGTCTCAGCCGGCGTGGCGGAGGGGGTCTCGGCGGGAGCGCTGGAGGCAGCGGGGGAGGACGCCGCCGTGCTCGCAGCAGGGTCGGGGCTGCCGCCCGGTTCGGCCGGGGTGCTGGAGCAGCCGGTAAGTAGGGCCAAAGTCATGGCCGCCGAGGGTCAGGCCGCAGCACTGCGGCCGCGGGCACGGCGAAGATGGCCCACGGTGTTCGGACCACCGTCCACCCTGGAACGGACCCCGGCGAGCATGGGGGCTGGCCCGGCTTACGTTGACTCTGTGACCTGCCCCATGGCTCTGGTGTTGCCGTAGGTGATCGGCGACCTGCTGTTGCCATGACGGCCAGAATCTGCCGTCCTGCAGGGAAGAGCAACAACGCCACAGATCACCGGAGACATCACGTCTCTGGTGATCTGTGGCGTTGAAGTGGGTTCAACACTAGTGACCGGTGGAGGAGAGGTTTGCGGGCGCGGTCAATGAGTTCCGATCACCGCCCCGAAAGAAAAGTGCGCAGTTGCTGTACGAGAAACGCGTGGTCGTCGCGTTGGGGCAACCCGGACACCCCGACGGTGCCGACGACGAGCCCGGATTCAAGCAATCTGATGGGAAATACTCCGCCGTTGGCGGCGTAGCGGTGTGCCGGTAGACGAGAGTCTTCTTCGAAGTTCCGTCCCAGCGCCCGGAACTGCTCGCCCACTCCCATGGAGCTGCGCTCGAAGTGCGTGACGACTGCGGCCTTACGCTCGAGCCATGCGTCGTTGTCCGGGGTGGCTCCTGGTAGTGCCGTGTGGAAGACCCGTTGCGCGCCCAGGGTGATGCCGATGACCAGGGGCAGTCTCTGCTCGAGTGCTGCTTGGCGCAGGGCGGTGCCCAGGCGCCAGGCATCTTCGCGGTCAAAGGTGCTGAATTGCAGATCTTGCTCATCGGCCTGGATCTGCTCGTGGTAGGTGCGGTCGTCGGTCATTTAGGCCTCGCTCGAGACGGTCCAGAGGTTGAGCCCGCCGTCGAGGGCGTGTTCCTCGATGCGTGAGAGCTCATCATCGGTGAATGCGGGGCCCTGCAGCCCCTTCACGGTGTCCTCCAGCTGCTCGGGTCGGCTGGCGCCGACGAGCACAGAGGAGATCCTGGAGTCCTTGAGGACCCAGGCGACGGCCATCTGCGCCAGGGATTGGCCTCGTTCCTCGGCGATCCGGGCCAGGGCGCGGACGTGGTCTAGGTTCTCCTCGGAGAGCATGCCGTCCTTGAGGGTTTTGCCCTGGGTCGCCCGGGAGCCCTCGGGTACGCCGTTGAGGTATTTGCCGGTGAGCAGGCCCTGGGCCAGGACGGAGAAGGCGATGCACCCGGTGCCCTCGGCTGCCAGGACGTCGAGAAGACTGGGGTCTCCTTGCTCGACCCATCGGTTGAGCAGGGAGTAGGAGGGCTGGTGGATCAACAACGGGGTGCCCAAGCTCCGCAGGGCGGTCGCGATCTCCTGGGTGCGTGCCGGGGAGTAGGAGGACACACCTGCGTAGAGGGCCTTGCCCTGACGGACTGCGGTGTCCAGGGCGGCGGCGGTCTCCTCTACGGGGGTTTCCGGGTCGAAGCGGTGGCTGTAGTAGATGTCCACGTAGTCCAGGCCGAGGTTGTCGAGGGACCGGTCCAGGGCGCTCAAGAGGTGCTTGCGGGAGCTGCCGGTGCCGTAGGGGCCGGGGGAGAACGGGTAGCCGGCCTTCGTGGAGATCACCAGTTCATCGCGCAGTCCACGGAAGTCCTGGGACAGGATCCGCCCGACGTTGCGTTCTGATGATCCTGCGGGAGGGCCGTAGCCATCGGCCAGGTCGAAGTGGGTGATACCCAGGTCGAAGGCCTGGCGGATGATGGCGCGCTGCCGATCCAAGGGGGTGTCGTCGCCGAAGTTGTGCCACATGCCCAGGGAAACGGCCGGCAGCTTCAGGCCGCTGTTACCGACGCGGCGGTACTGCATCGTGTCGTACCGGGTGGAGGCCGGGGTGTAGTGGCTCGTGGTGTTCTGCACGGGTGGATGTCCTTGTCCTCGTGGTGGTCGGTGAGCGGCTGTGGCTCTTATCGGGCGGTGGTGGGTGCCGATGGCATGAGTTGCGCCAGGAGTTCCAGCTGGGCCGGGTCTTCCAGGGCGGAGCCGACGGCGACGACGTCGGCTCCGGCTCCGAGATACTCCGAGGCGTTGCGGGCGTTGATTCCGCCGGTGGCGACGATCTTGATCTCGGGGAAGGGCCCGCGCATCCCGTGGAACCAGGAGGTCCCGAGACTGTTCGCGGGGAACGCTTTGACCCAGCGCATTCCGTGGTCGGCGGCGTGCTGGATCTCCGAGGCTGTGGCCACTCCGGGGAGGTGGGCCAGGCCTGCCGCGAGGCTGGCCCGGGCCACGGTGAGATCCAGGCCCGGGGCGACGGTGAACGCCGCCCCGGCCGTGATCGCCTGCTCCAGGCGCTCCAAACTGATGACGGTGCCTGCACCCACGACACGGCCGTGGTCACGGCCGGCGGCCACGGTCGCGACCAGGGCTTCGACGGCTGCGAGGGATTGGATGGGGACCTCTACACAGTCGATGCCCAGTTCCCAGGCCCGGGTGGCCAGCTCGACGGTGCGCCGCGGGGTGTAGCCGCGCAGGATAGCCATGACGGAATTGTGGGCGAACGTGCTGTCGAAGAAGTCGTCTACGGACGCCATCCCAGCTCCTCGGAGATCGTGGTGGTAGTGGTTCTCAGTGCCGGTAGCAGTTCGGAGAGGTCGTCCATGGTGGCGCGTGCTTTCAGCGCGGTGATGGACACGGCGCCGATCACTTGACCGGTGGCCTCCCGTAACGGCATAGCCACACAGTTGACGAAGTCCTCGTACTCCCCGTCGTCGACCGCGTACCCCTGTTCGACCACCTGGCCCAGCTGCTCGAGGAACTGCTCGCGCGAGGTGATCGTCGTGGAGGTGTAGCGGGAGAAATCGGTGCCGTCGAGCATGTGCTCCACGAACTCGGGGGGCTGGTAGGCAAGGATGGCTTTGCCGACCCCGGAAGTGTGGATCGTGACCGGGTGCCCGATTTGGGAGTACAGCCGCACCATGCCTGGTTGCTCGATCTTGTCGGCGTAGACGATGGACCGGCCCTGGACGGCGGCCAGGTGCACCGTGTGCCCACACCGGCGCCCCAGTTCTTGCAGATAGGGGTGAGCGATGTTGGCCAGGTCGAACTGTTCCAGGGCGAGGTTGGCCAGTCCGGCCAAGCGGTAGCCCACGCCGTAGCGTCCGTCTTCTCGGCGTCGCGTCAGCCCGCTCTCGGTGAGTGTCTGCAGGGTGCGCAGAGCGGTGGAACGATGAATCTTGAAGTGCGCGCCGACCTCACTGGGCGTGCGTGGCTGGGCACTGACGTACTCAAGGATCTCGATGGCGCGCTGAATGCTCTGTGACATGGGCTCACTACACCAGATCGAAGTCATGGACGCTGGACAGGGCCCGGGTGGCCACAGCATGACCCAGCGCCAAACGTGCCCCGGGCTGTTCTCCGGTGAGCAGGCCGGACAGGTAGCCGGCAGCGAAAGCGTCGCCTGCGCCCACCACCTCCACGACCTCCACCGCGTGGGCGGGAACGAACACCGCTCCCGTTGCGGAGACGTCTGTGGCCCCTACTGCCCCGTCCTTGACCACCAGGTGGCGTGGTGCCCCGAGGCTCTCGTAGAGCTTGTCGGGGTCTCCGGTGCCCCACAGCGTCTCCGCCTCGTCCCGGCCGACGAACACGATGTCGGCCTGCCGGGCGTAGTCGGCCAGCACGGGTCCTGCTTCTTCGGCGCTCCACAGCCCCGGGCGGTGATTGACGTCGAAGGACACGCAGGTGCCGTGGGCGCGGGCAGTGGTGAAGGCCGTGTCCAGCAGGGCGCGGCAGCTGGGGGAGAGCCCAGCGGTGATGCCCGACAAGTGCAGCAGCGGCAGCCCCGCCCAGTCGATGACGTCAAGGGCGGACGGGCCCATTCGCGATGCCGCAGAACCTGAGCGGTAGTAGTAGACGGTGGTGGCGGACTCTCCGGGGTCTTTGAAGTACACCCCGGTCGGGGCACCGGAGTCCGCGCTGACCAGTGAGGTGTCGACCCCGTGTGCTTGGAGTTGGCGCAGCAGACGCCGGCCCAGGGGGTCGTTGCCCACCCGACTCAACCAGGCGGTGCGGTGCCCCGCCCCGGCCAGATAGAGGGCCACGGTGGATTCTGCGCCACCGGCCGAGAGGATAAAGCTCTGGGCGGTTTCGAGGGGTTCGGCATCGGCCGGGGCGACGAGGGCCATGGTCTCGCCGAGGCACAGGACCGAGGGGCCCTCACCGGACGTTTTCAGGAACTCGTGCACGGAGCTTTCTCGCTTTCGAGGTGGAACGAAGCCAGGGCAGCAGCACAGCGCCGAGACTGAGGAGGAGGAGGGCGACCGCGATGGGACTGGTGAGCACGGTGCCCATGCCGTCGATGACCAGGGCCCGCCGGAGATTGCTCTCTGCCAGGGGACCGAGGATGAGTCCCAGCACCATGGGACCGGCGGGGAAACCGAACCGGCGCATCAGCAGGCCGACGAGGCCGAAGCAGAGCATGAGGACCACATCGAAGACGCTGCTCTGCACCGCATAGGTCCCCACGATGCAGAAGGAGATGATGATCGCGGTCAGGTACTGCTGCGGCAGGGCGAGCAACTTCACCACGCCCTGCATGCGTACCAGGGCCAGACCCAGGGCCAGCAACGTGGCCAGCACCATGATCACGGCCAGGCTGTAGACCAGATCGGGGGACTCGACGAACAGCGCCGGACCGGGCTGCAGCCCCCAGATGATCATGGAGCCGATCATCACCGCCATCACGGAGTCCCCGGGCACACCCAGGGCCAGGGTCGTGGTGACGGACCCGCCCATGGTGGCCGTGCTCGCGCTGTCGGCCGAGGCCAGGCCCTCGAGTGAGCCGTGCCCGAAGCGTTCGGGGTGCTTGGACGCCCGCTTGGCCTGGGCCCAGGCGATGACGCCGGCGATGTCGCCACCGGCAGCAGGAACGACGCCGACGACGGCGCCGACTCCGGTGCCGATGGCAGAGGGTTTGAGCAGCTCCCGGCGCTCTACCCGGGTAGGCCACCACGCGCCCAGCTGCGTGATCGGGGTGGGAGTGTTCCGGCGTCGCGTCTCGACGAGCTGGTTGAACAGCTCGGCGATGCCGAACAGACCGATGATCGCTGCGATGAAGGGGATGCCGGAGCTCAGCTCGGACAGCCCGAAAGCGAACCGTGTGTCGCCGGTGATGGGATCGCGTCCGACGGTGCCCAGCAGGAGCCCTGCCGCACCGGCGACGAGGCCGCGCAAGACGTTGCTGCCCGAGACGCCGACCATCATGGTCAGACCGAACACCACAAGAGCGAACATCTCGGCCGGACCGAACCGCAGTGCCACCGAGGCCAGAGGCTGGGCGGCGAGCACGAGGATGAGAATGCCGGCCAATGCTCCTGCCGCGGAGGCCAGGGCGGAGCTGGTCAGGGCGATGCCGGCCCGGCCTTGTTTGGCCAACGGGTACCCGTCGAAGGTGGAGGCGATCGAGGCCGGCGTGCCGGGTGTGTTCACGAGGATGGCCGGTACCCGGTCGCCGAACTGCGCCGCCACGTAGATGGACAGCAGCACGGCCAAGCCCTGCAGGGGTTCCAGCGTCAGGGTGAACCCGGCCGCCAGTGCAACCGCCATCGTGGCCGTGATGCCCGGCACGGCCCCGACCAGTGTGCCCAGGAGGACACCGATCAGCAGGCACAGGCCGATGGTGGGGTCCAGGAGAGCGGTGACGCCCGTGGTCACGGCGTTCACAGTGGCACCCGCAGCAGCAACCCGAACAGCCCGTACAGGATCGCCGCGGTCAAGACCGGGAAAACGATCAAGGCCTTCACGCCTCGCCCGCCGGTGACGAACATCAGAGCGGCCAGGAAGACCGCGGTCACCGGCAGGAAGTGGAAGAAGTACCACCCGAAGCCGTAGACCACGATGGCCGCGACAACGGCTCCCAACCGGCCCAGACCGTGAGCGCTCACCGGCTGCTCCGACACTGGATCGGGCCGCCGCAGAGCCACGAGCCCAATGGCAACAGCACCGGCCACGAGCACCCCACCAAGCACCATCGGCCACCACTGTGGGCCGATGGATGCGCCCACCGACGAGGTCTCCAAGGTGTGGGCGGACCACATCGTGGTGCCGCCGAGGATGGCCACCGCCAGGGCCACAAGCAGACCCCGCTGATTGGTACCACCAGCCTTCGGTGAGGACTGCGCATCCAGACCATAGTTGGAGGGTGTTGTCTCACCGCCGGGCAGCCGGTCCGTGGCGCCGATCACCGGGGTGTCCTTCACGACCCGGCGCCCAGGAGCTCGGCGAAGCGGTCGCTCTCGGCGTTCACGAACTCTTCCGTCTCGGACGCTGAGCGATAGAGCGGCAGATTGCCGCCCTTCTCGATGAAGGACACGTAGGCCTCGGAGGAGACCGCCTTCTCCAAGGACGCCTCCAAGGTCGCGGCCACATCCGGGTCGAGCCCGGCCGGTGCGGCGACCGTGGCCCAGCTGCCGATCACCACATCGTGGCCCTGCTCGGAAGCGGTCGGCACGTCGGGCAACGCTGGGGCGCGGTCCTCGGTGAAGACTGCCAACACCCGCAGACGGCCGTCCTCGTGAGCCGGAGCCGTCTCACCGATGCCGGCCACGACCGCGTCCACCTGCCCGCCCGTGGCTGCTGTCACCGCCGGGGCGCCCCCGTCGAACGGAACGTTCTTGAACTCCACACCTGCGGCGTTGCCCAGCTCGGTGGCACCCAGCTCCCAGATGGAACCAGGCCCGGCGTTGGACACCGCCACGCTGCCTGGCTCCTCCTCCGCCGCGCGGATCAGGTCCTCCAGGGTACGGAAGGGGCTGTCGGCAGGGACCGCGATGGTCCCGGGCTGGGAGTTGGCCTGACCGAGGAAGTCGAAGTCGGCAGGATCGACCTCGTAACCCTGGTGCCCCAGAAGACTGACCTCCACCGGCAGGACCGCGATGGTGTAGCCATCGGCGGCCTGACCGGCCAGATGCTCCATGCCAACGCTGCCGGCGCCACCAGGCCGGTTCTCCACGACGATGGAAACCCCGAGATCCTCCTCCATCTCGGTGGCGAGAGTCCGAGCCGTCAGATCGGTCGCGCCACCGGCGGAAGTGGGCGTCATGAAGGTGATCGTCTCTGCTGGGAACTCGCCCCCCGAAGCAGCAGCGCCGTTGCGGTCAGCACAAGCAGTCAGAGCTAGCAGGCCGGTGAGTGCGGCGGCGCCGGCAACCGTGCGCCGTCGGATCGAACGTGCGGACATCTTCGTCCCCTATCTTTCTTGTTGCATATATTGCAACAACGCTGTGGATACTGCACAAGAGTAGAGCGCCGTCCGGTGTTGTGACAAGGGTCACGACGAAATGTGTGAAGTGCAGCTGGATCAAATGAACGTGAAGGCCGGCTGCGAGAGGTGTTCGGACAGTCAGGAGACCGCCTCGGTGCAGTCACGGCGCAATGGGTTCCGCAGCTGCTGGTGTGTACCGCTGCAGCGTGGAATCTGGGGTCAACTCAAGGCGGTTGACGGCCCTGGTGGGCAGGCGAAGCCATTTCCGCCGGTGGTCAAGCCCCCTGGGGTGGTGTAGCGATACTTCTAGGAGGTCAGGCAGCGAGGGCGGTCAGGGGCCGGGGTTCACCTTGCTTCCGGTGTCGGCGCGGGGGTGAGTCGGCAACGGGAGGACCTCGAGCCCGTGGTGGCGACGTAAGGGCGTGAATCCGGGTACACCGCCTGGCGCCGACTACGGCTTTGGCGGGAAGCTGGATTCCAGGAGGAATGCGCTACACCGAGTGGAGGACCGCCTATAACCGGGTGAGGGTGAGGGGGTGGGCGTTGACCGCCACGGACAGCTCCCCGGGCAACTCGTCCAGGTATTTGGAGGTGGTGCTGACCGAGGCATGGCCCAGCAGTTGGGCGACGACTTTCACATCCCAACCCTCCGCCAGCATCAGGGTCGCAGCCGTGTGACGCAGCCCGTGCGGGACCACCGCCCGGGCGTGGGCCGGGTCCGCGGCCCGGGTGCGCTTCACGGCTCGTTCGAGCAGTCGTTCGATGTCGCGCACCGCCAGGCGGTTGCCGGTGGCCGGAAGCAGCAGGGCGGCCGGGGTACTCGCGCAGAGGCGGGCACGGTAGGCCACGATTAGTTGCTCCATCCACGGCGGGAGAGACACCGTGCGCCCGCTGCGGCCCTTGCCGTAGTCCTGCAGGGAAGCCGGGGTGTTGGAGGTGGCTGCGATGAAGTGGTCGGTGTCCAGGCCCACGATCTCCCCAGCCCGCAGGCCCAGTACCCCCATCAGGGCCAGGGCGATGGCGTCACGGTCGTGGTGCGAGTTTGTAGTGGCGTCCCCGGGCCCGGGGGTGAGCAGGGCCTGGGCCTGTTCGATGTCCAAGGAAGTGCGCTCGACCCGTAGTTTGCCCTCGTTTTTAGGTTCCATCTCGGAGGTGCGCATGGGAGAGACGGTGGCGAAGGCCTGGTCCACGCAATAGGTGAAGAACCCCGACAGGGATCGGCGCATCCGCAGCGTGGACCTGCCGGCCTTGGCCTCGGCATCGGTGGCCGCCATCTGCTTTCGCTCATCACCCACTATCTGGCCGGGGGTGGGTTTGCGGCGGTGTTGGCGTAGGCCAGCAGCACCTCATCGACATGGGCGCCGGTGACCGACTCGCTGGTGTGCTCCTCGGCCTGCGGAAGGAGCTCGAGGAACCGGTACAGGTCCACCGTGTAGTTGTGCACGGTGGCCGGGGACAACCTCCGGATCAGCGCCTTGTTCCGGCAGGCCTCCAGGTAGCACTCCACCGCCTCGGCCAGCGGGATTTCGGTCGGGGTCGGCGGCAGGGCCATCGCGGCACTCCTTCCTGTGGTGGGCGATCACCACGGGCCCAGCTTGTCGGGTCCTCGGCGGTGAGTTTCGCCCGGGGCCACGGATCGCTGCAGTTCGCCTGTCGGGCTCGCGGACGGGGGTGCAGACCATGAGCGCGATCGCCACCTGTGATCACCGTGCGCGTGCGCGTGGCCAGGGGAGGGGCATCTCGGTGTCTGTGCCGTGTCGTGATGTTGGTCTACTACGACAGGGGTTGGACAGGGGGTCGGAATGAATCTCTTTCCCATCCCCTCCGCTCTTCAGGGCCGGCGGTGGGGTGATGTGCTGATGCCGCTCAGCACGCCGGCCAGGAGGCCCTTGCCGGCGGGGCCAGGCGTGAAGTTCGTGGCCTCTTTGCGCCCCGTTCCCGGCCGGTGACGCAGGTCAGCGGGTTCCACCACCAGGTCGGTTTCTCCCCGGCCGCACCTTGCGGGTCGAGGACCCACACGTCACCGCAGGTGGCGCGGAGGTCACGGGCCAGGTCGGAGAGGCCGCGTGTGTCGGAGGCAGGGGCGAGGCCGGTGACCGAGGCCAGGTAGCGGCCGGTGCAGCCGTCGCGGACCCCGGGACCTGCACCGGCGCCACCGCACGATCACAGGCCCCTGGAACAGCGCACACCGGCAACCAGCGGACCGCTCCACCGCCACGGCACAACCTCCGGCGCGGCGTGGTGCTGCGTGGCGGAGCGGCTCCCTCTCCGGACCGCGCCCCGTCGTCGTCGCCCGTCTCCCGTGCATTCCGCGGGGGAGGGGCGCCGTTCACGCTCGCGGACGCACGCGTGTGCCCGCCCCGCAGGTGTGCAGACCATAGGATGGAACGCATGTCCAGACCCCACGTGCGCCTGCTCGGCCAAGGCATCCGGTACCTGACGACCCTGCGCGGCGGAGGCTCCGCCTTCCCCGGGCTCGTGATGGAGAAGCTGCACCCCGGGTTCGTGGCGGAGGAGCTCGCCAAGCTGCCCCACGGCGTCGTGGTCGTCAGCGGCACCAACGGCAAGACCACCACCACGAAGATGACCGTCCAGCTGCTGCGCTCGCAGGGGTACAAGGTCTTCACGAACCGCACCGGCTCCAACTTCGTCCGCGGCGTGGCGGCGGCGCTGCTGGGGGAGATGAGCCTCACCGGCCGGCTCGACGCGGACATCGCCGTGCTCGAGCTCGACGAGGCCCACGCCGTGCACTTCGTCAAGCGGGTCAGGCCCCGCCACGCGCTGCTGCTCAACGTCATGCGCGACCAGCTCGACCGCTTCGGCGAGATCGACACCACCCGCCGGATGCTCGCCCAGGTCGCGGCGGCCACCACGGGCACCGTGGTGCTCAACCGGGAGGACCCCCGGATCGCGTCGCTGGCCGAGCACGTCCCGGACGGCACCGCGGTCCGCTGGTTCGGCCTCGCGCCCGGCCTGCGCCCGATGTTCCCCTCCGACGACGACATGCGCTCCGCCGGCGGCCCCGACGCGGAGGAGGACCACGAGCAGGAGCTCGCGCCGCGCCCGGACGCCGAGGTGGAGCTGACGTCCTTCGCGGCGAACCGGGTGCAGCTCACGGTGGGCGGCGAGGGCGTCGAGGCCACCGTGGAGCTCTACGGCGTCTACAACATCTACAACGCGGCGGCCGCCCTGGCGCTGGTGCTCGCCGTCGCCGGGCCGGCGGCCGACCGGCCGGCCCTGGTGGACGAGCTGTCCCGCGTCACCCCCGCCTTCGGGCGCGGCGAGACGATCCACGTCGACGGCCGGCCGCTGCAGCTGCTGCTCGTGAAGAACCCGGCCGGGTTCCGCCTGTCCCTGGCCTCGGCCCGTCCGGGCGACTACGCCACCATGGTCACCATCAACGACGAGTACGCCGACGGCCGGGACGTCTCCTGGCTGTGGGATGTCGACTTCCACTCCCTGCGCGACGGCGGGGTGGACGTCGTCGGCGGCACCCGGGCGTGGGACATGGCGCTGCGCCTCGACTACGACGAGGTTCCCGTGCACCAGGTCGTCCCCGCCCTCGGCGACGCGCTGCGGCGCTTCGTGGCCGCGGCCGGCGACCGGCCCATGCGCGTCTTCTGCACCTACACGTCCATGCTCGAGCTGCGCCGGGAGCTGTCCCGCGTGGCCGAGGTCGCCGAGATCTGAGCGGAGCCCCCGTGACCGACCGCACCGTCCACCTCGTCCAGCTCTACCCCCGGGACATGAACATCTACGGCGACTGGGGCAACACCCTGACCCTCAAGCGCCGGCTCGAGAAGTACGGCTACGCCGTGCGGCTGTCCGACCACGACCCCGGGGACCCGTTCCCCGGCGACGCCGACCTCCTCGTGGGCGGCGGGGGCCAGGACTCGGGGCAGTTCCGGGTGCAGGAGGACCTGCAGCGGATCGCCCCCGAGCTGCGGTCGATGGCCGCCGACGGCGTGCCGATGCTCGCGATCTGCGGGCTCTACCAGCTGTTCGGCCACGAGTTCCGCACCGGTGCCGGGGAGACCCTGCCCGGGATCGGGATCCTCGACCTCACCACGGTGGGCGGGCCGACGCGCCTGATCGGCAACATCGTCCTGGAGTCCCCGGAGTTCGGCACCGTGGTGGGCTACGAGAACCACTCTGGGATCACCCGGCTGGGCCCGGGCCAGGCCCCGCTCGGCACGGTCCGCAAGGGCGCCGGCAACAACGGGGAGGACGGCACCGAGGGGGCGCGCGTGCACCACGTGGTGGCCTCCTACCTGCACGGGTCGATGCTGCCGAAGAACCCCGCCGTGGCGGACCACCTCATCCGGGCCGCGGTGGAGCGCCGCTTCGGGGCCTTCGACGCCGAGCCGCTGGACGACACGCTCGCCGAGCACGCCCGGGAGGTCGCCCAGAGCCGTCCGCGCTGACGGGCCGGCGCCGGCCCGTGAGCGCCGGCCGGGTCCGGGCGGCGCCGCACCCGGTAGAATGGACCAGGACTTTTCCGGCCCGTCCCGGCCTGCCGCCGGGACGGGCCGCGTCGGGACGGCGGCCGACGGCTCGCGAGATCATCGAGCGCGACGTCCCGTCACGACTTCCCGTCACGACTTCCCGTCACGACTTCCGAGGAGGAACGCATGTCAGGACACTCCAAGTGGGCCACGACCAAGCACAAGAAGGCCGCGATCGACGCCAAGCGCGCCAAGGCCTTCGCCAAGTACATCAAGGGCATCGAGGTGGCCGCGCGCATGGGCGGGCCCGACACCGCGGGCAACCCGGCGCTGGACCTGGCCGTGTCGAAGGCCAAGAAGAACTCGGTGCCGGTGGCGAACATCGACCGCGCGGTCAAGCGCGGTGCCGGGCTGACCGGTGAGGTCGTCGACTACACCGAGATCATCTACGAGGCCCGGGGCCCGCAGGGCACGGCGCTGTACATCGAGTGCCTCACGGACAACAAGAACCGCGCCGCCTCCGAGGTGCGCGTGGCCGTGACCCGCAACGGCGGCACGATGGCGGACTCCGGCTCCGTGGCGTTCCTCTTCGAGCGCAAGGGCGTCGTGGAGGTCACCCGCACCGACGGGCTGACCGAGGACGACGTCCTCATGGCCGTCCTGGACGCCGGCGCGGACGAGGTCGTGGAGCAGGAGGACGTCTTCGAGGTCGTCTCCGAGGCCACCGACCTGCCGGCCATCCGCGCCGCCCTCGACGAGGCGGGCCTCGAGTACAACAACGACGACCCGCAGTTCCGCCCGAGCATGCTGGTGGAGCTGGACGAGGAGGGCGCGCGCAAGTTCCTGCGCCTGGCCGACGCCGTGGAGGAGCTCGACGACGTGCAGAACGTCTACTCCAACGCGGACATCCCCGCCGAGGTCCTCGCGCAGCTCGACTCCGAGGACTGACCACGGCCACGCAGCGGATCCTCGGGGTCGACCCGGGACTGACGCGGTGCGGGTTCGGCCTGATCGACATGGCCGGCAACCGCACCGCGTCCTTCGTCGACGTCGGCGTCGCCGGCACGCAGGCAGCCGACCCGCTCGACGTGCGCGTGCTGCGGATCTGGGAGGCCACCGAGCGGTGGATCGAGCGGTACCACCCCGACGTCCTCGCCCTGGAGCGGGTGTTCGCCCAGACCAGCGTGAACACGGTCATCGGCACCGCCCACGCCTCCGGGGCCGTGATCGCCTCGGCCGCCCGGCACGGCGTGCCGGTCGCGTGGCACACCCCGTCCGAGGTCAAGGCCGCGGTCACCGGCGAGGGACGGGCCGACAAGTCCTCCGTGGCCCGGATGGTCGTGCGCATCCTCCGGCTCGAGGAGGCGCCCCGGCCCGCCGACGCCGCCGACGCCCTGGCCATCGCCATCTGCCACGGCTGGCGCGGGGGCGGCACGGGCGTGGACGCGACGGCCCGCACCGAGACGCACCAGGGCGCCCGCCCCCTCGCCTCCGCCCGCACCGGCATGACCCCGGCCCAGCGGGCCTGGGCCGAGGCGGAGGCCCGGGCCCGCCGGGGCGGGGGAGGCTGAGTCCGTGCACCCTGCTACAGTGGCCCGCGAGTCCGTATTCGTAGATGTGTTCGATCGACCGTTCCCGGCCCCCGCCGGAGCACGGGAAGGAGGCGCGCGGTGATCGCGTCCATCACGGGACAGGTCGAGCACGTCGGCCTCACCACCGCCGTCGTGGCGGTGGGCGGCTTCGGCGTCCAGGTCCAGGCGACGCCGGAGACGCTGTCCGGTCTGCGGATCGGGGGAGAGGTCCGGCTCGACACGGCGTACGTGGCGCGCAAGGACGAGTCCCCGCTGCTGTTCGGCTTCCGCAGCCCGGCCGAGCGGGAAGTCTTCGAGATCATGCTCGGGATCAGCGGCGTGGGCCCGCGCACGGCCCTGGCCGTGCTCTCCGTGCTCGGCCCCGACGAGGTGCACCGCGCCATCGCCCAGGGGGACCCCAAGGCCTTCACCACGGTGCCCGGCATCGGGCCCAAGGGCGCCCGCCGGATCGTCCTGGAACTGGCCGACAAGCTCATCGTCCCCGACCGCCCCGCCCCGCCCGCCGCCGCTCCGGTCGAGCCCTGGCGGGAGCAGGTGCTCGAGGCCCTCGTGGGCCTGGGCTGGAACGAGAAGGACGCCGCCCGCGGCATCGCCGACGCCCTCGCCGACCGCGAGGAGCTCACGGCCTCCGGGGACGTGGCCACCATCCTGCGCACCGTGCTCGCGTGGCTCGGCACCGCCAGGACCGGTGCCCGCGCCGGCGCCGAGCGGGGGACCTGACCGTGGCCCGCGAGGACGGCGCGGCCGTGAACGCCCGCGACCGGCTGGTCTCCCCGGCTGACGAGCCCGACGAGAAGCACCTCGAGTCCGCCCTGCGGCCGGCCAACCTGGACGAGTTCGTCGGGCAGAAGCGGGTGCGCGGGCAGCTGTCCCTGGTGCTGGAGGCCTCGCGGCTGCGCGGGCGCTCCGCCGACCACGTCCTGCTCTCCGGCCCGCCCGGGCTGGGCAAGACGACCCTCGCGATGATCATCGCGGAGGAGATGGGCGCGCCCCTGCGGATCTCCTCCGGCCCGGCCATCCAGCACGCCGGCGACCTCGCGGCGATCCTGTCCTCCCTCACCGAGGGGGAGGTGCTGTTCCTGGACGAGATCCACCGCATGTCCCGGCCGGCCGAGGAGATGCTCTACATGGCCATGGAGGACTTCCGGGTGGACATCGTGGTCGGCAAGGGCGCCGGCGCCACGTCCATCCCGCTGGACCTCCCGCCCTTCACCCTGGTGGGCGCCACCACCCGGGCCGGTCTCCTGCCCGGCCCGCTGCGCGACCGCTTCGGCTTCACCGGTCACCTCGAGTTCTACTCCGTGGAGGAGCTCGAGCTCGTGCTGCGCCGCTCCGCCGGGCTCATGGACCTGGCGATGACGGCCGAGGGCTTCGCCGAGGTCGCCTCCCGCTCCCGGGGCACCCCCCGCATCGCCAACCGGCTGCTGCGCCGGGTGCGGGACTGGGCGCTCGTGCACGGCGTGGACCGGATCGACGCCCGCACCGCCGCCGCCGCCCTGGACATGTACGAGGTGGACGCCCGCGGCCTCGACCGCCTGGACCGGTCGGTGCTCGAGGCGCTCGTGAAGAAGTTCGGCGGCGGGCCGGTCGGGCTGTCCACGCTGGCGATCGCGGTGGGGGAGGAGACCGAGACCGTCGAGACCGTGGCCGAGCCCTACCTCGTCCGGGAGGGCCTGCTCGGCCGGACCCCGCGGGGGCGGATCGCCATGGCGGCGGCCTGGGAGCACCTGGGCCTGGCGCTCCCGGAGCACGCAGCGTTCCGGGACCCGGGGCTGCGCGCGGCCCTCGGCGGGACGGGGGCGGACCCGGCCGGCGACGAGGGATCCCCGTCCCTGTTCGAGGACTGAGCGGCGAGGACCGCGCGGGTCATCCGGTGGGTTTCCAGGGTGCACCGGGTTCGATCCCCTACCATGGGACGGACACCCGCCACCGATCGAACGGAAGTCCGTGAGCCCGCTCCTCCTCGCCCAGTCCCTCTCCGCCCAGGCCGCGCAGCCCACCGGAGGCGGTACTCCCTTCCTGCTGCCGCTGATGCTCGTGGCCCTGGTGCTGCTGGTCTGGCTGCCCATGCGCCGGCAGAAGAAGGCCCTGGCCCAGGTCAAGGAGAAGCAGTCGGCCATGGGCCCGGGCACCGAGGTCATGACGAACTACGGCCTCTACGGCACGGTCCGCTCCATCGACCGGGACGCGAACAAGGTCCTCCTGGAGATCGCCCCGGGCACCGCCGTGACCGTGCACCTGCAGACCGTCACCACGGTCGTCGAGGACGAGGTCCCCGCCGCCCCCGCGGCGGACACCGAGCCGGACCCGCTCGACACCGACGCCCCCGGCTCCGGGTCCACGCCGGTCGACCCGCGGGACGACGACCCCCGGCGCGAGCACGGACCGCGCAACGACTGATCCCCCCTTCGGGAACGGGCCGACCGCTGGTCGGCCCGTTGCCATGAGCAGGCCCGGGACGACCGGGCCGTGGTGCGTAAGGAAGACGATGGCACTGACCACACGCAAGACCTCCGGTGAACCCCGCCCCGCCCCCGGGCGGGGCGGGGGGAGCACCGCACCGGCGCGCTCCGGCGTGCGGGCCGCCCTCTCCACCGCGCGCCGCTCCCTGGTGGGGCTGCTCGTGCTGCTCGCGGCGCTCGGCGGGCTGCTCGCCTGGGGCGTCGGCACCGACCGCACCGGGTGGGGGCCCAAGCTCGCCCTCGACCTCGAGGGCGGCACCCAGATGATCCTCTCCCCGTCCCTGCAGGGCGAGGACACCGGCCAGGAGATCACCGCCGAGCAGCTGGACCAGGCCGTGGAGATCATCCGCCAGCGCGTGGACGGCTCCGGCGTCGCCGAGGCGGAGATCGCCACCCAGTCCGGCAGCAACATCGTGGTCTCCATGCCCGGGGTGCCCTCGCCCGAGACCCGTGAGCTCATCCAGACCTCGGCGCAGATGAACTTCCGGCCCGTGCTCACCACCGCCGCGGCCGAGCCCGTGCCCGAGGACCAGCGCGTGCCCGACGACGAGCTGCCCGAGCCCACGGCCGAACCCACCGACGCCTCCGATCCCAACTGGATCACCCCGGAGCTGTACCGGGAGTTCGAGGAGACAGACTGCACCGCCCCCCAGTCCCCCGAGGAGCGGGAGGCCCAGGACGCCGACGCGCCGATCGTCGCCTGCGAGCCCGAGGCCGGCACCAAGTACCTCCTGGGTCCCGTCGAGATCCAGGGCACCGACATCGAGGACGCCTCCTACGGGACCGAGCAGAACTCGCAAGGCGTGTCCCTGAACCGGTTCGCCGTGAACCTGCAGTTCGGCCGCGAGGCCACGGGCACCTTCCAGCAGCTCTCCGAGCGGCTCTACGGCATCGGCAGCGCCACCCCCGGCGACCCCCGCCACCAGTTCGCGATCCTGCTCGACGGCCAGGTGGTCATCGCACCGCAGATGAACGCCGTGATCTCCGACGGCAAGGCCCAGATCACGGGCGACTACACCGAGGAGCAGGCCCGCTTCCTCGCCGAGCAGCTCAAGTACGGCGCGCTGCCGATGAGCTTCGAGATCCAGTCCGAGCAGCAGATCTCCGCGACCCTCGGCGCCGACCAGCTGCGGATGGGCATCGTCGCCGGGATCATCGGCCTGGTGCTCGTGTGCGTGTACTCGCTCTTCCAGTACCGGCTGCTGGGGCTCGTGACGATCAGCTCCCTCGTGGTCGCGGGCGTGCTCACGTGGCTGGCCATCAGCCTGCTCGGCTGGTCCGCGAACTACCGGCTCTCCCTCGCCGGCGTCGCGGGCCTGATCGTGGCGATCGGCCAGACCGCCGACTCGTTCATCGTCTACTTCGAGCGCATCCGCGACGAGATCCGCAGCGGCCGCTCCATCCCCGCGGCGGTCGACCACGGCTGGCGCCGCGCCCGCCAGACCGTGCTCGCGTCGAAGGCCGTGAACCTGCTGGCCGCCGGCGTGCTGTACTTCGTGGCCGTGGGCAACGTCCGCGGCTTCGCCTTCACCCTCGGGCTGACCGCGATCGCCGACCTGTTAGTCGTCTTCCTGTTCACGCACCCGGTGATGGTGCTGCTCGCCCGCACCCGGTACTTCGGCGGCGGCGGCAAGCACTCCGGGCTCAACCCCGAGGCCCTCGACGCGGTGCCCCTGTACCGCGGCGCCGGGCGGCTGCGCGAGCCCGCCCCCGAGCACGACGGGCTGACCATCGCCGAACGGCGCCGCCGCGCCGCGCAGGGCGCCCCGCCGGACCGGCCCGCACCGCAGGACGCCCCGGTCGGCGCGTCGTCGTCCGCCCGCACCACCGAGGAGAACGCCTGATGTCCCGCTTCGCTGATTTCGGCAACGCCCTGCACAGCGGGCGCACCTCCTACCCCTTCGTGGGCCGGGCGAAGCTGTGGCTCGCGGTCGCCGCCGCGCTGGTGGTCCTCTCGCTGCTGGTGCCCGTGGTCAAGGGCGGGTTCAACCTCGGCATCGACTTCACCGGCGGCTCCGAGTTCACCGTCTCGGCCGTCTCCGACCCGGACGTGGCGACGGGCCGGGAGGCGGTCGCCGCGTCCTCGGACGCCGCGGAGGTCGAGGTCACCAACATCGCCCCCGAGACGATCCGCGTGCAGACCGAGCAGCTCGACGACGACGAGACCCTCGCGGTCAAGGACGCCCTGGTCGAGGCCTACGGGGTGAGCGAGGACGAGGTGACCTCCACCTTCGTCGGGCCCACCTGGGGCGCCGGCGTGACCCGGCAGGCGCTGCAGGGCCTCGTCGCCTTCGTGGTGCTGGCGACCGTGCTGATGGCCCTGTACTTCCGCACGTGGAAGATGTCCGTCTCGGCGGTCGCCGGGATGATCGCGAGCGTCGCGATCACCGCCGGGGTCTACTCCCTCGTGGGCTTCGAGGTCACCCCCTCCGCGGTGATCGGCTTCCTCACGGTGCTCAGCTACTCCCTGTACGACTCCGTGGTGGTCTTCGACAAGGTCCGGGAGAACACCGAGGGACTGCTCGACGGCACGGCCCCGCCCGAGCGCGCGGAACGGCGGTTCTCCGACCAGGTGAACCTCGCCGTCAACCAGACCCTGGTGCGCTCGATCAACACGTCCGTGGTGGGCATCCTGCCCGTCGGCTCGATCCTGTTCATCGGCTGGCTGGTGCTCGGCGCGGGCACCCTCAAGGACCTGTCCCTGTCGCTGTTCGTGGGGATCATCGTGGGCACCGTGGCGACCCTGTTCGTGGCCTCGCCGCTGTACGCCCTGCTGCGGTCCCGGGACCGGGACGTGCGCGAGCAGGAGGCCCGGGCGGGCCTCCCGGCGGAGCGTGCCGCCGAGGAGGCCGTGGCGCACTAGACTGGGTCCACCGCAGGGCGGGTCGCGCAGGTGCGCCCCGCCGCACAGCAGCACACGTCAGCTCGACGACCGGGGCGGCGGCCGCACGGCCGCCGCCCCGCGTGCACGATTGGAAAGGGAGCTTCGGCCATGAGCTCGTCCGACGACGGGGCCGTCCCCGCCGGCCAGGGCACCGCCCCGACCCCACCGCGCCGGTCCGACATGGCCGGCACGCACTACGTGGTGCCCGCCTCCCGGCCGCTGCTGGGCCGCGCCGTGTTCCCGGGCCGCAGCGACCGCACCCGCTCGAGCCTGTCCTACCTCTCCGGGCGGCCGATGGAGCACTCGCCGATCCTGGAGCCGCTGCTGCACACCGTGCGCACCACCCACCCGGAGGAGGACGTCGAGGTCCTCGCCCGCGCGTTCAAGGTGGCGGAGAAGTGCCACGAGGGCCAGAAGCGCAAGAGCGGCGACCCCTACATCACCCACCCCGTGGCCGTGACCACGATCCTCGCCGAGCTCGGCATGACGGGGGCCACCCTGGTGGCCGCGCTGCTGCACGACACCGTCGAGGACACCGACTACACGCTCGAGCAGCTGCGCGCGGAGTTCGGCGACGAGGTCGCCGCGCTCGTCGACGGCGTGACGAAGCTGGACAAGGTCCAGTACGGGGACGCTGCGCAGGCCGAGACGGTGCGCAAGATGATCGTGGCGATGGCCAAGGACATCCGCGTGCTCGTCATCAAGCTCGCCGACCGGCTGCACAACGCCCGCACGTGGCGCTTCGTCTCCCAGACCTCATCCTCGAAGAAGGCGCGCGAGACCCTGGAGATCTTCGCCCCGCTGGCCCACCGGCTCGGCATGAACACCATCAAGTGGGAGCTCGAGGACCTGGCCTTCGCGGCGCTCTACCCCAAGGTCTACGAGGAGATCGTGCGGATGGTGGGGGAGCGCCAGCCGCAGCGCGAGCGCTCCCTGGCCAAGATCCGGGAGCGGATCGCCCTGGACCTCTCCGAGGCCGGGATCGAGGCCACCATCACGGGCCGGCCCAAGCACTACTACTCGATCTACCAGAAGATGATCGTGCGCGGGAAGGACTTCGACGAGATCCAGGACCTGCAGGCGGTCCGGGTGCTCGTGAACACGGTGCGGGAGTGCTACGCGGCGCTGGGCGCCCTGCACGCGCGGTGGCGCCCGCTGCCGGGGCGGTTCAAGGACTACATCGCCATGCCGAAGTTCAACATGTACCAGTCCCTGCACACCACGGTGATCGGCCCGGACGGGCGGCCGGTGGAGATCCAGATCCGCACCCACGAGATGCACCGGCGCGCGGAGTACGGCGTGGCCGCCCACTGGAAGTACAAGGACCAGGCCAACCAGGCGAACTCCGCCACGCCCAAGGCGCAGGAGGGGGACCTCGCGTGGCTGAGCTCCCTGGTGTCCTGGCAGGAGGAGACCCAGGACTCCTCCGAGTTCCTCGACTCCCTGCGCTACCAGATCAACACCTCCGAGGTGTACGTCTTCACCCCCAAGGGCGAGGTCATGGCCCTGCCCGCCGGCTCCACGCCCGTGGACTTCGCCTACGCCGTGCACACGGAGGTGGGGCACAAGACGATCGGCGCGCGGGTCAACGGCAAGCTCGTGCCGCTGTCCTCCGAGCTCCAGCACGGGGACTGGGTGGAGGTGCTCACCTCCAAGTCCGAGCACGCCGGGCCCTCCCAGGACTGGCTGAAGTTCGTGAAGTCCCCGCGGGCGCGCAACAAGATCCGGCAGTGGTTCTCCAAGGAGCGCCGCGAGGAGGCCATCGAGAAGGGCAAGGACGCGCTCACCCGGGCCCTGCGCAAGCACCACCTGCCGCTGCAGCGCACCCTGACCCAGGAGTCCCTGCTGGCGGTGGCCCAGGACTTCCACCGCACCGACATCAGCTCCCTCTACGAGGCGGTCGGCTCGGACGTGGTCAGCGCCCAGGACGTCGTCGAGAAGATCGTCGGCAACCTCGGCGGGGCCGACGGGGCGGAGGAGGACTTCGCGGAGACCACCATCGCGACCCAGCCGGTGCGCCCGCGGGTGTCCGACTCCGGGGTCCTCGTCCAGGGCGCCTCGGACGTCTACGTCAAGCTCGCCCGCTGCTGCACCCCCGTGCCGCCGGACGACATCATGGGCTTCGTGACCCGCGGCACCGGCATCTCGGTGCACCGCAAGGACTGCGCCAACATGCTGGCGCTGACCTCCACCGAGCGGGTCGTCGAGGTCCAGTGGGCCCCGACCCAGTCCAGCGTGTTCCTCGTGGAGATCCAGGTGGAGGCCCTCGACCGGAAGTCCCTGCTCTCGGACGTGACCCGGGTGCTGTCGGAGAACCACGTCAACATCCTCGCCGCCTCGGTGCACACCTCGAAGTCCCGGCTGGCCATCTCCCGGTTCGCCTTCGAGATGGGCGACCCGCGCTACCTGAACCACGTGCTCAACCAGGTCCGCCGCATCGACGGCGTCTACGACGTCTACCGCACCTCCGGCAACCGCCCCATCCCGGAGCCGTCCTCCCGCTGAACCCCGCGCCCGGGTCCCGCCCCGGCGGGCCGCCCGCCGGGGTGCTCAGCGCACCGGCCGGTCGATCGCCCGCGCGGCGCGGCGCACCCGCAGCAGCGCCGCCTGCCGCCCGGGCATCCGCTCGAAGCTCTCGAGCGCGGCCAGCACCAACGGGGGCGGGCAGTGCAGGTGCGGGGCGTGCATGAGCTGCTCCAGGGCGGCCTGCCCCTCCCGGTGCGGGACGTGCAGGGCGAGGTCCACGGCGGTGCGCAGCGGCGTGGTGACCTGCACCGGCCCGGCGTCGTGCACGTCGTAGCCGCCCAGGGTGACCTGGTGCAGCGCCAGGCCCTCGGGCACCGGGGACATCGTGGTGCGCCGCAGCTTGTCCAGCAGCACCGGGAGCACGGTGGGGCGCGCGGCGCAGTCGTAGAACCACGCGGCGGAGAGCCGCCCGAGCACCCCGCGCCGCAGCAGGTGCGGGGGCAGCTGCGCCTCCAGCGCCGCGACCTTCACCGCCCGCGTCACCGGGCGCCCGCGCAGGACGTGGGCCTCCAGCACCACGGGCACGAGCACCCCGTCCGTCACGAGGGCGGAGAGCTCGGACCGGGGAAAGGGCCGGTCGGGCAGCAGCAGGGCCTCGGGGTGCCAGGGCGGATCGTGCATGGGCCCAGCCTCCCCGACGAGCCGGGCACGGGAAAGGCCCCGGGCCCGTGCTGTGGACAGCACGTGCCCGGGGCCCTCCCGGGGCCCGCCGCGCTCAGCGCAGGTCGGCGGCGGAGCGGCGCAGCGTCTCCAGCCACTGCCGGCTGGTGGCGAGCTCGCCCTCCAGCTTGGCCGCGCGCCGGGTGTCCCCGGCGGCCTGCGCCTTGGCCAGGGCGGCCTCCTGGTCCTCGATCTTCGACTCGAGCTGGCTGAGCATCGAGTTGGAGCGGGCCTTCGTCTCCGGGTTGGAGCGCTGCCACTTCTCGTCCTCGGCCTGGCGCACGGCGTCCTCGACGGCGCGCAACTCGGCCTCCACCCGGCGCAGGTGGGCGCGGGGGACCTTCCCGGCCTGCTCCCACCGGTCCAGGATGTCACCGAGGGCCCGCCGGGCGGCCTTGGGGTCCGTGACGGGCAGCAGGGTCTTGGCCTCGGCGAGCAGCTGCTCCTTCACCACGAGGTTGCCCTCGAACTCCTGGTCGATCCGGTCGTTGTCGGCCTGGCGCGCCTCGAAGAACTTGTCCTGCGCGGCGCGGAACCGGGCCCACAGGGCGTCGTCGTCCTTCTTGGACGCGCGCTTGGACTCCTTCCACCGGTCCATGAGCAGGCGGTACTCCGCGGCCGTGGCCCCCCAGTCGGTGGAGCCGGAGAGGGCCTCGGCCTCGGCGATGAGGGCCTCCTTGGCCTTCTTGGCCTCGGCGTTGTCGGCGTCCAGCTGGGAGAAGAAGGCGCGGCGGTGGCGGTCGAACGTGGTGCGGGCGGTGCGGAACCGCTTCCACAGCGCGTCCTCCGCGGCCCGGCCCAGGCGGATCCCGGACTTCTGGTGGGCCTTCCACTGGTCGAACAGCTCGGCCATCCGGGCGGAGGACTGCTTCCACTGGGTGCGCTGAGGGTCCTGCGCGGCGATCTGCTCCGCTTCCGCGACGATCGCCTCGCGCGCCGCGACGTTCTGGGCCCGCTGGGCCTCGTGCGCGGCCCGCTCGGTCGCCTCGAGCCCGCGGATCGCCGGGCGCAGGGCCTCCAGTCGGGACTCGAGGCCCCGGATGTCCCCGAGCATGTTGCGCTGGCCCACCTGCTCGGCGAGGTGGTCGACGGTGCTCTGCATGTCCGCCGACGGGGCGCCGGCGGCCACCCGCTGCTCGAGCAGGGCGACCTGCGCCTCGACGTCGTCGTACTTGCGGGCGAAGTAGCCCAGCGCCTCGTCCTCCGAGGCGTCCGGGAACTGCCCGCACAGCACCTCCTCGCCGTCCACGACGACGTAGACGTGCCCGTCCTCGGTGACCCGGCCGAAGGCCCGGGCCCGGGCCACGGACTCCGGCGAGGCCAGGGCGGGGGCCGCCGCCGGCTGGGCCGCGGCCGGCTGGACCGCGGCCGGCTGGACCGCGGCTGCGCCGGGGGCGGCAGGCGCCGGGGCCCCGGGCCGGGGCGCACCGGGTTTCGGGGCGCCGGGCTTCGGCGCGGCTCCCGGGCCGGGGGCGGGACGGGGGGTGGGCCGGTCGTCGGATTCGAGACGTTCTGTCACCGCTACAACTCTTTCGCTCTCGCCGGATCGGCACCGGGTTCGAGCCCGGCGCCGGTCCGGCTTCGGACAATCGTCTGCCCCATACTACCGAGACGGCACCCTCCCGCCGTCGGCCCTCCGCGCCCGGCCGGAGCGGGCCCCCAGGACCGGTACCCCGGGACCGGGACCCGGCGCGGCCTGGGCCGGGCTTTGGGCGGGGCGGGCACGGCTCTCTAGGATGAGGGCGGAACCGTCCGGCCCGCCCGGTCCCCCGCCCACCGCCGTCCCACCCGAGGAGCACGTCCCCATGGCCCGCAAGACCTCCCTGTCCGGTTTCCCCGAATGGCTTCCGGAGGAGCGTCTGGTCGAGCTGCACGTCCTCGACGTCCTGCGGGAGAGCTTCGAGCTGCACGGCTTTTCCTCGATCGAGACCCGCGCCGTCGAGACGGTCGGGCAGCTGCTGCGCAAGGGTGAGATCGACAAGGAGGTCTACGTCGTCTCCCGCCTGCAGGAGGACGAGGACACCGCCCCCGCCGAGCGCGGCGACGACCAGCTGGCGCTGCACTTCGACCTCACCGTGCCCTTCGCCCGGTACGTGGTGGAGAACGGCGGGCACCTCGCCTTCCCGTTCCGCCGCTACCAGATGCAGAAGGTCTGGCGCGGCGAACGACCCCAGGAGGGCCGGGCCCGCGAGTTCACCCAGGCGGACATCGACGTGGTGGGCGACGGCACGCTGCCGTTCCGCTACGACGTGGAGCTCGCGCTCGTGATGATCGATGCCCTGTCGAAGCTGCCCATCCCGCCGTTCGTGCTGCGCGTCAACAACCGCAAGCTGGCCGAGGGGTTCTACCAGGGCATCGGGCTGCAGGACACCGCCGGGGTGCTGCGCAACATCGACAAGCTCGAGAAGATCGGCCCCGAGCGGGTCGTCCAGGCCCTGTGCGACGAGGTCGGCGCCACCCCCGAGCAGGCGCAGGCCGCGCTGCAGCTGGCGTCCATCCGCACCGAGGACACCTCCTTCGTGGAGCAGGTCCGCGCCCTCGGGGTGAACACCCGGTTGCTCGAGGAGGGGCTGCAGGAGCTCGCCGAGGTCGTGGGCGAGGCCTCCCGGCGCGCCCCCGGCACGGTGGTGGCCGATCTTTCGATCGCCCGCGGCCTCGACTACTACACCGGCACCGTCTACGAGACCGTGCTCGTGGGCCACGAGCAGCTGGGCTCCGTGTGCTCCGGCGGCCGCTACGAGTCCCTCGCCTCCACCGGCAAGAAGACCTACCCCGGCGTGGGCCTGTCCGTGGGCGTCACCCGGCTCGTCTCCCGCATCCTCTCCCAGGGCATGGCCGGGGCCTCCCGCACGGTCCCCACCGCGGTGCTGGTCTCTCTCGTGGACGAGGATTCCTGGTCGCAGGCCCAGGACGTGGCCGCGCAGCTGCGCGCCCGTGGCATCGCGTGCGAGGTCTCGGCCAGCGCCGCGAAGTTCGGCAAGCAGATCCGCTACGCCGAGCGCCGCGGCATCCCCTACGTGTGGTTCACGGTCCGCGGGGAGGACGGGACCCTCGCCCACGAGGTCAAGGACATCCGCTCCGGCGAGCAGGTCCCCGCCGACCCGGCCGCCTGGACCCCGCCGGCCGAGGACCTGCGCCCGGTCGTGCGGGCCGTGGAGGCCTGACCCGGGCCCCCCGCGGGGGCGCCCGGCGCCCCGAGTCCCCAGTCCCGTGGCGTCTCCCCAGCATCGGGCCTGGGGAACTGCCACGGGACTGGGGACTCGGCGTGTCGGCGGTGCCTGGGCTCAGCGGCGCCGGGAGAGGACTGCGGCCCGCCCGGCCAGGCCCGCGGCGAAGACGCCGAGCATGGTCAGCACCGAGGCCGCGGGCAGGGTGAGGGCCAGCAGCAGGCAGCCGGCCAGGCCCAGGGCGTTGACCGCCCGGGGCGCCCAGCCGGGGCGCTCGCGCAGGGTGAGCGCCGAGAGGTTGGCCAGCGCGTAGTAGACGAGCACCCCGAAGCTGGAGAAGCCGATCACGGTGCGCACGTCCCCGACCAGCACCAGGACCACCACGACCCCGGCCACGGCGACCTCCGCGGCCCACGGCACCCGGTGCCGGTCCGAGACCGCGCCCAGTGGGCCGGGCAGGTCCCGCTGCCGCGCCATGGCCAGCGCGGTGCGGGAGATCCCGGCGACCAGGGCCAGCAGCGCCCCGAGCGTGGCCAGGGCCGCGGCCGCCGTGACGACGACGGCCCCGGCGGCCGTGGCCCCGGCGGACCACCCCGCGACCTCGACCACCGTGAGCAGCGGCGCGGCCGCCGACGCCAGCCGGTCCGCCCCGAGGAAGCGGAGCAGGCCCAGGCCCAGGCCCCCGTAGAGCAGCAGGGTGAACGCCAGGGCCCCGAGCACCGCCCGCGGGATGGTCCGCGCCGGGTCCCGGACCTCCTCGCCCAGGGTGGCCACGCGGGCGTAGCCGGCGAAGGCGAAGAAGAGGATCCCCGCCGCGGGCAGCACCCCCCACCCGCTCCCGTCCCACCCGGGCCCCGCCCCGGCCGCCGGGCCCGGGGTGGTGAACAGCAGCACCGTCACGGCCAGCAGCACGGCCAGCACGGGGACCACCAGCAGACGCGTCAGCCGGGCGGTGCGGCTCACCCCGCCGAGGTTCACCGCCGTCAGGCCGAGGACGGCGGCGACGGCGAGCAGCCGGGCCCCGGCGTCGCCGGCCCCGAGCAGCTCGGCGGCGTAGAGCCCGAAGGTGAGCGACATGGCGGCCGCAGAGGCGGTCTTGCCGGTCACGAAGCCCCATCCGGCCACGAACCCCGGCCACGGCCCGAGCTGCCGGTTCGCATAGAGGTAGGTGCCGCCCGAGGCGGGGTGGACGGCGGCCAGCTGCGCGGTGGACGTCGCGTTGCACCACGCGACCACCGCCGCGAGCAGCAGGGCCGCGGGCAGCCACGGCCCGGCGTGGGCGGCGGCCGGGGCGAAGGCCACGAACACCCCCGCCCCGACCATGGAGCCGACGCCGAGCACGGTGGCGTCGAGGGTGCCGAGGCGCCGGGCCAGGGCGGGCTGGTCGGTGGTGCGGCTCATGGTCGTCCTGACGTCGTGCCGGTGCCCGGAGAGCGGGCTGTAAACTCGTTCCCGGACGAGAGTAGGGGCACCCGGTGAATCCCGGGCAAACGCGCGATCCGCGCGGCCCCGTCCGGACCTCCCGAACAACGAAGGGTTTTTGAGTGCTGCGCACACACAACCTCGGCGAGCTGCGCGCCGAGCACATCGGAGAGACCGTCACGCTGGCCGGCTGGGTCGGCCGGCGCCGCGACCACGGAGGGGTGGCCTTCCTGGACCTGCGCGACGCCTCCGGGGTCGCGCAGATCGTGGTGCGCGACGAGGCGGACTTCCACCACCTGCGCAACGAGTACGTCCTGCAGGTCACCGGCACCGTGGAGCGCCGGCCCGAGGGCAACGAGAACCCCGCCCTGGCCACCGGCGAGGTCGAGGTCATGGCCGGGACCGTGACGGTGCTCAACACCGCCGCCCCGCTGCCCTTCCAGGTGGACGAGCACGTGGAGGTCGGGGAGGAGACCCGCCTGCGGCACCGCTACCTGGACCTGCGCCGGCCCGAGCCCGCGCGCATCATGCGCCTGCGCTCGGCGGCCAACCGGGTGGCGCGCGAGATGCTGCACGAGGACGGCTTCACGGAGGTCGAGACCCCGACGCTGACCCGCTCCACCCCCGAGGGCGCTCGCGACTTCCTGGTCCCGGCCCGCCTGGCCCCGGGCTCCTGGTACGCCCTGCCGCAGTCCCCGCAGCTGTTCAAGCAGCTGCTGCAGGTCGGCGGGATCGAGAAGTACTACCAGATCGCCCGCTGCTACCGGGACGAGG
This sequence comes from Kocuria sabuli, assembly GCF_040981185.1. NCBI lineage: Bacteria > Bacillati > Actinomycetota > Actinomycetes > Micrococcales > Micrococcaceae > Kocuria > Kocuria sabuli. The sequence goes on along the minus strand of NZ_JAVHZE010000010.1, from coordinate 99,440 downwards.
ACTTCCGCGCCGACCGCCAGCCCGAGTTCACCCAGCTCGACATCGAGGCCTCCTTCGTGGAGCAGGACGACGTCATCGCCCTGGGCGAGCGCATCGTCGCCGCCCTGTGGCAGCTCATCGGCGTGGAGATCCCCACCCCGATCCGCCGGATGACCTACGCCGAGGCCATGGCCAGGTACGGCTCCGACAAGCCGGACCTGCGCTTCGGCCTGGAGCTCACCGAGCTGACCGAGTACTTCCAGGACACCACCTTCCGCGTGTTCAAGGCACCCTACGTGGGTGCCGTGGTCATGCCCGGCGGGGCCTCCCAGCCGCGCCGGACCCTGGACGCCTGGCAGGAGTGGGCCAAGCAGCGCGGCGCCAAGGGCCTGGCCTACGTCCTGGTCGGCGAGGACGGCACCCTCACCGGGCCCGTGGCCAAGAACATCACCGAGGCCGAGCGCGACGGCCTGGCCGCCGCCACCGGCGCCCGGCCCGGTGACTGCATCTTCTTCGGCGCCGGCGAGAGGAAGTCCACCCGCGCCCTGCTCGGCGCGGCCCGCGTGGAGATCGGCCACCGCACCGGCCTGATCGACGAGGACGCCTGGGCGTTCGTGTGGGTCGTGGACGCGCCGATGTTCGAGTCCGCGGCCGAGGCCGTGGAGTCCGGCGACGTCGCCGTGGGCGCCGGCGCCTGGACCGCCGTGCACCACGCGTTCACCTCGCCCAAGCCCGAGTTCCTGGACACCTTCGACCAGGACCCCGAGCACGCGCTCGCCTACGCCTACGACATCGTCTGCAACGGCAACGAGATCGGCGGCGGCTCGATCCGCATCCACCGCCAGGACGTCCAGCGGCGGGTCTTCGAGGTCATGGGCATCGGGGAGGAGGAGGCGGACGAGAAGTTCGGCTTCCTGCTGGAGGGCTTCAAGTACGGCGCGCCCCCGCACGGCGGCATCGCGTTCGGCTGGGACCGCGTGGTCGCGCTGCTGGCCGGGACGGACTCCATCCGGGAGGTCATCGCCTTCCCGAAGACCGGCAACGGGTACGACCCGCTGACGGCGGCCCCCGCCGCGATCACCCCGCAGCAGCGCAAGGAGGCCGGGGTGGACGCCAGGCCCGAGCCCAAGGGCCAGCAGCCCGAAGGCAAACGGGACGAGGGCGAGCAGGCCGAGGCTTAGCAGACCAAGGGCCTCCGCGCGGCGCAGGACGTCACGGAAGCGGCCACCGGGGGCGGATCCGGGCCCGCGGCCGCGTCCGCGCAGTAGGCTACGGCTCACCAGAGGGCCGGGTGCCGTCCGTCCGGACGGGACCCGGCCCGCGCCGTCCGTGGCGGGCGGGGCACCGGCCGCCGAGACCCAGGGGGATGTCGTGACCCGAGACCCTGCCGCCGCCCGCGCCGCCCTCCTCGACGCCGGTGCCTGGTTCGCCGAGCTCGTCGAGGAACTGCGGCCGCACCACTGGACACGACCGGGGCTGGGCACCTGGGACGTCCGCGCCCTCGTGGGGCACACCCACCGGGCCCTGCTCACCCTCGCCGACTACCTGGCCGTCCCGGCCGGGGAGCCGGTCTGCACCCGGACCGGGCAGTACTACGTGCTGGCGGCCGCGGCCGCGGCGCCCGGGGCGGTCGCGGCCCGCGGCGTGGCGGCCGGCCAGGAGCTGGGCCGGCACCCCGCGGCCACGGTGCGGGCGTCCCTGGAGCGGGCCCGCGAGGCGCTGGCACGGGTGCCCGCGGACGAGGACCCGGTGATCCGCACGGTGGTCGGCGGCACGCGCCTGAGCGCCTACCTGCCCACGCGCACCTTCGAGCTGGCCGTGCACGGGCTGGACGTCGCCGCGGCCTGCGGCCTGGACCGCCGGCCCCCGGACGCGGTGCTGGCCGACGCCGGGCACACCGCCGTCGAGATCGCAGCCGAGCGCGGCCACGTGCCGGAGATGCTCCTGGCGCTCACGGGCCGGCAGGCGCTGCCACCGGGCTTCAGCGTGCTGCCCTGAGCGCTCCGCCGCCCGGCCCCACCGCTCAGTTGCGCAGGCTCTCCAGGTGCGGGGCGCGCTCGTGGGCCCCGGGCAGCGGGTCGCGGCCGCGGCCCAGGAGGAACCAGAGCGGCACCACGAGCAGCACCAACACCCCGCCCACCCAGACCCAGGTGGCGGAGAGCACGTACTCCAGGCCCGTGAGCACCAGGGCCACGGCCATGAGCGCCGCCCCCGCGACCCCCAGGGCGCGCGCGCCGGCGGTGCGCCCGAGCTTGGCGGTCGCCGCGCAGGCCAGCCCGTAGTAGAGCGCCACGAGCACCGAGATGACCCCGATGGTGTCGTCGAAGAGCGCGCCCGAGAACGTCATCCAGGCGGCGGCCACGGCCGCGGTCGTCCACGTCGCGAAGGCCAGGGACACGAAGCGGCGGGGCAGGTGCCCACCGCGCGCCATCGACATGAGACCGCGCGAGGTGGGGATCATGGTGGTGCCGATCGACGCGGCCGCCGAGACCGCCACGAGGCCCGCCAGCAGCGGGGAGCCCACCGAGGCCCCGGGCACGTAGGACCAGCCGATGACGGCGTAGACGGCGGCCACCGCCGTCAGCGCGATCCAGGCGGAGACCCGCGGGGCTCGCTGCGTGGTGGACTCCTCGGTGAGGGAGAACGTCGAGTCCCAGCCCCAGTACAGGAACAGGGCCAGGAGCAGGGCGGCGGCCACGTTGCCGGCCGTGAGCTCCCCGCCGGCCAGGACTGCGGTGTAGAACCCGCTCCACTCGCCGTCCCCGGCCGCCGCGCCGTCGACGACGGGGGCCGTGCGCGTGGCCCACACCAGCACCCCCACCCCGACCAGCTGCAGGGCGGCGAAGACCGACTGCACGGCGGCGGAGACCCGGATCCCCGTCGAGGAGATCGCCGCGAAGACCGCCATGAGCACCGCGGCCACGGCGGTGACGGCCCACGGGCCGGGGTCGGCGCCCAGGGCGAAGAGCGCCGAGTCGGCCGTGACCCAGGCCAGGGAGGCGAGCACGAGGGTCGCCGAGAGCCACAGCCCCCAGCCGCCCAGGAAGCCCACGAACGCCCCGTAGGCCTCCCGGGCCCAGCGGTAGACGGTGCCCTGGTCCTCGTAGAGCTCGTCCAGCCGGGCGAAGCAGACCGAGACGACCGCCATCGGGACCACGGCGGCGACCAGCACCACCGGCGTCCACCGGCCCACGAGCGCGTGCATCAGCCCGAGGCTGACCACCACCGAGTACAGCGGGGCGATCGAGGTCGCGCCGATCACCGCGGAGGTGGCCGTGGAGATGGACCGGGGGAGCAGGTGCGCGGTCACAGCAGACCCTTCCTGTCGATGATGTTGGGCACGAAGCGGCACCAGTAGTCGGTGAGCGGGCCGTCGGACTCGCGGATGCCGATGCCGGCGGACCCGTCGTCGCCGACCACCCAGGAGCCCACGACCGGGTGGTTGGGCGCCCCGTCCGCGCCGGGGAAGTTCCGCAGCGGCACGTAGCCCTGCCACACGTCCATCGGGGAGGGGTGTGGCCGAGGGGAGCGCACGTGCACGTCCCGGGCACGGATCTCGATCCCGTCCCCCTCGCGGCCGAAGATGGGCTTGCGCACCCACTCCGCCAGGCCGTTGGGCCCGTCCACGTAGGCGGGCAGCAGGTGGGGGTGGTCCGGGAAGCACCGCCACAGGGCCACGAGCAGCAGCTTGGTGGAGCAGAACATCTTCCAGGCGGGCTCGTACCAGTGGTGCATCAGCAGGGGGTCGTGCAGCACGAAGCCGCCGGGGCCGTCGTCGACCATCACCTCCCAGGGGTGCAGGGCGAACAGCTCCTCGATGCCCGAGACCACCCTCGGGTCGTCGACGTCGCCGGCGGCGTGCACCCAGTGGTTCGAGCGGGTGTCGAAGCGCACGTCCTCCACGGGCAGCAGGACGGTGCGGTAGCCGGCCTCCGCGGCGGTGGCGGCGAGCACGGCCGCGTTCGCGGTGTCCTCGCCGGTCTCCTCCTCGCGGGTGTAGGCCACGTGCAGGACCTTCGACGCCGACGACGGCAGCCGCTGCCGCCACCGCTGCACGAGCATCGGCCACAGGCCGTTGAGCTGGTCGAAGTCGCCGTGCTCCTCGCCCAGTCCGGGGTGCAGCGCCTCCGCGCGCGACCACTGGCACACGGCGCCCTCCACCAGGCCGGTGGGGGTGTCGCCGTTGAACTCGAGCATCTTCGCCGGGCCGGTGCCGTCCCAGGCGAGGTCGAACCGGCCGTAGATCGAGGGCTCGCGCAGGCTCAGGGAGTGCTGGGCGAGCTCGAACGCCGCCTCCGAGAGCCCGAGGGTGCCCAGCGCCCCGGTGGCCATGTAGCGGGCGGCCTCCAGGGTCATCCGGTACAGCTCGTCCGTGGCGGACTCCAGCTCGTCCACCTCGCCGGGGGAGAGGACGTAGGCGGCCGTCTCGTTCCAGTAGGAGAACCGGGTGCCGTCGGGGCGCTCGGTGAAGGCGTAGGTCAGGCCCTCGTCGTGCACGATCCGCTCCCACCCGGGCCGGGGCGGGAGCCCGTCGATCCGCCGCATCAGGAGCCCGCCCCGCTCCTGGTGCCGCCGAAGCCCTTCGACACCCCGGTCTTGCCCACGGAGGTCCCGGACGGGGCGAAGCCCCGGGCCACGGAGGCGGAGGCCGGCGGGCGGGTGGTCGTGAAGCCCGAGGAGCGCGGCACCGCGGAGCCGACCGGCGGCACGGCGAAGGACCGGCTGGCGTTGAGGAACAGGAACATGGGGATGAACGAGCCGCGCGGCCGGCCGGCCTCGTCGCAGTCGTCGTCGTCCACGCGCACGGTCTCACCCGTCGCGGGGTCCTCCCGCACGCAGATCTGGGCGTAGTCGGCGTCGACCTCCTGGACGTCCTCGCCGCAGCCGGTGAGCGTGACGACGAGGGCGCCGATCGAGGCGGCGGTCATGATGCGGGTCGTGGGACGTGGTGACACGGCGGGTCCTCGGGATCGGGTCGTCGGGGCGGCCGGGAGCCGTCCACCCTCCCATCCTCGGTCACGCGGGCCCTTCCTGTCGCGCGGCCGCGCCGCCGTGGTGGGCGCGGTGGGCCCGGCCGGGGCACCGGGTTCAGCGGAGCGGGCCGGTGACGGCCGTGTGGGCCAGGCCGATCAGCACGCCGATGAGGGCCCCGGCCGCCGCCTGCGCCGGGGTGTGGTCGCCGGTGCGCACCCGGGAGAGGGCCACCGCGGCGGGGACCGGCGCGGCGAGCAGGGCGGCCCCGGGGAACGTCAGGGCGCCGAGGGCCACGGCCCAGCACGCCGCCATCGCCACGTGGGCGGAGACCTTCCACCACAGCGTCACGACCAGCAGCACCAGGAGGCCCAGCAGCACGAACGCGGTGGTCACCGGCACCAGGGGCGGAGCCCCCAGCCGCAGCCCGGCCGCCGCCACGAGGGCGGTGAGCACGCCCGTGGCGGCGTAGACGGGCAGCCGCTGCGCGCGGGAGCGCACGAAGTGCCCGTCCACCCGGCCGCGGCGGGCCAGGACCCGCAGGACGAGCATCGGCAGGGACGCGACGAGCACCGCCGTCCCGAGCCCCCACGCCGCCCCCGTCCAGTCCGCGGCCGACCAGCCGGCGAGCACCAGGAGGGACAGCACCAGCGGGGCGGGGGCGAACAGCTCCGCCACCAGGGCGTCGGCCCGTGCCGTGGTGACCGCGGATGCCATGGCACGAGCGTATCCGAGGGCCCGCTCCCGGACGCCCGTGTGGTGGACTGGGACCCATGCGCATCGTCCTGCAGCGGGTGGCCCGTGCCGCCGTGACCGTCGAGGGCTCCGTGGTGGGCCGGATCGAGCGACCGGGCCTGGTGGCCCTCGTGGGTGTCACCCACGACGACGACGCCGCGACGGCGGCGAAGCTGGCCGAGCGCACCTGGCACCTGCGGCTGCTCGCTGGCGAGCGGTCGTGCTCGGAGCTCGGCGCCCCGGTGCTGGCGATCAGCCAGTTCACCCTCTACGGCGACGCCCGCCGGGGCCGGCGCCCCTCGTGGTCCGCGGCCGCACCGGGACCGGTCTCGGAGCCGCTGTTCGAGGCCTACGTGCAGGCGCTGCGGGAGCTCGGCGCGCACGTGGAGACCGGCCGGTTCGGGGCCACGATGCAGGTGGAGCTCGTCAACGACGGGCCGGTCACCCTGGTCCTGGACAGCGCGGAGCTGGGCCGGCCCCGGAGGTCCTAGGCCGCGTCCCCGCGCCGGGGACTAGCCTGGAGCCGTGACCGGCTCCCTCTTCGACGACCTCGACGCCCCCGGCCCGGACCGCGATCCCGGTGCGCCGCGCGGCGGCCCCCCGTCCCGCCCCGGCCGGTCCCGCCCCGGCCGGTCCCGGCGCGGCCGGTCCCCGCTCGCGGTGCGGATGCGCCCGCGCACCCTCGACGAGATCGTCGGCCAGCAGCACCTGCTCAGGCCCGGGTCCCCGCTGCGGGTGCTGGCGGGGGAGGACCGCGGCCCGGCCGGGCCGTCGTCGATCATCCTCTGGGGACCCCCGGGCACGGGCAAGACCACCCTGGCCCACGTCATCGCCCGGGGGGTGTCCCGGAAGTTCGTGGAGCTCTCCGCGATCACCGCCGGGGTCAAGGACGTGCGAAAGGTGATGGACGAGGCACTGACCGACCGGGACCTGCACGGGCGCACCACCGTGCTGTTCCTCGACGAGATCCACCGCTTCACCAAGGCCCAGCAGGACGCCCTGCTGCCCGGGGTGGAGAACCAGTGGGTGGTGCTGGTCGCGGCCACCACGGAGAACCCGTCGTTCTCCGTGATCTCGCCCCTGCTCTCGCGCTCGCTGCTGCTGACCCTGCAGCCGCTGCAGCGCGCCGACATCGCGGGGCTGCTCGATCGCGCCGTCGTCGACCCCCGGGGGCTCAACGGCGAGGTGGAGCTGTCCGCGCCGGCCCGTGAGCACCTCCTGGACCTGTGCGGCGGGGACGCCCGCAAGGCGCTGACCTCCCTGGAGGCGGCCGCGGGAGCCGCCTTCTCGGAGCGGACCCGGGCGCCGGAGGAGGACCAGGGGCCGGAGACCGCCGGGGCGCCGGAGGACGACCGGGCGCCGGAGGACGACCGGGCGCCGGAGCGGGAGGACGCGGCCCCGGGCGTCCCCGTGATCACCCGCGAGCACGCGGAGGAGGCCCTGGACCGGGCGGCCGTGCGCTACGACAAGAACGGGGACCAGCACTACGACGTGGTCAGCGCGTTCATCAAGTCGATCCGCGGCTCCGACGTCGACGCCGCGATGCACTACCTCGCCCGGATGCTCGAGGCGGGGGAGGACCCCCGGTTCATCGCCCGGCGGCTCATCATCTCCGCCTCCGAGGACATCGGGACGGCCGACCCGACGGCGCTGCAGACCGCGGTGGCCGCCGCCGACGCCGTCCAGCTCATCGGCATGCCCGAGGGCCGGATCCCCCTGGCCCAGGCGGTCGCCCACCTCGCCACGGCGCCGAAGTCCAACGCCGCCTACACGGCGATCAACGAGGCGATCGCCGACGTCCGCGCCGGCCGGGCCGGGCCCGTGCCGCCGCACCTGCGCGACGCCCACTACCCGGGGGCCGGCCAGCTCGGCCACGGCCGGGACTACGTGTCCTCCCACGACGAGCCCACCGGGGTGGCCGCTCAGCAGTACCCGCCGGACGAGCTCGTCGGCACCGACTACTACCGGCCCGTCGACCGGGGCCGGGAGCGCCAGATCGGCCAGCAGTTGGAGCTGCTGCGCGGCATCGTGCGCGGCCGGTGAGCGCAGGAGCGCTCAGCGGCCGAAGAGGTGGCGCACCACCGAGGCCGCGGTGCGCTCGTCGATCACCAGGTCCGTGACCACGCCGGCCCGCAGGGCGCCCACCACGCCCGGCACCTTGTGGTCCCCGGCCACCACGCACAGCCGGCGCGGGATCCGGCGCAGCTCCATGGGCGTGGGCCCGCTGGCCCGGCGGTTGAGGTCGAGGTCGGCGTAGCTCCCGTCCTCCCGCAGGAACACCGTGCACACGTCCCCCACCACCCGCTGCGCCACCAGCTCGCGGAAGGCCTCGTCCGGGAGGTAGCCGTTGCTGTAGACCTGGGAGATCATCGGCCCGCGGAAGGCCCCGACGCTGAACACCGCCAGGTCCGCGCCGTTGCGCGCCGCCAGGACCCGGCGCACCGAGGACTCCTGCCACATGAGGGTGCGGGTCTCCTCGTTGTCGAAGAACGCCGGGGTGGGGAAGGGCATCAGCGCGGCCCCGAACGCCGTCGACATCCGGCCCAGCAGCGCCGAGGACTGCGCCGCCCCGGGGGAGCGGGCGCTGACCGCGCCGTTCATCTGCACCACGACGGCGTCGCGCGTGGCCTTGGGCTGGAGGTGCCCGGCGATCGCGGAGGTCGTGGTGCCCCACGCGACCGCCAGCGTCATCCCGTCCCCGAACCACTCGCCGAGCAGCCCCGCGGCCGAGCGCGCCACCGACTCGAGCCGCTGCGGATCCGTGGGGCCGCGGGGGGTACCCGTCACGTGCACCGTGACCCCGAAGGCCTCCCGGAGCCGGTGGGACAGGTCGTGTCCCGCGTCCGGGGGAGCCGAGAGGCTGATCCGCACGATCCCCCGGTCCCGCGCCGCCTGCAGCATCCGCGAGACCGTCGGGCGCGAGACGCCGAACCGGTCCGCCACCGCCTCCATCGTCATGCCCTGCACGTAGTACAGCTCCGCCGCGTGGTGGAGCTCGGCATCATCGTGCACGGTTGCAACCTCCTCCTGCACGTCCGTTCATTCCATTTGAGCATAGGTGCAATCCGCACCAGAGTGTGAGACAGACCACACGACGCGTCCGCACCCGCCACGAAAGGCTCCCCACCATGGCCCACCCCTCCCTCTCCAGCACCGAGCGGGACCGAGCGCTCGCCGAGTTCTCCGACGGTCCCGAGCTCGACGTCCTCGTCGTCGGAGGCGGCATCACCGGCGCCGGCATCGCCCTCGACGCCGTCACCCGCGGCCTGCGCACCGGCATCGTCGAGGCCCAGGACTGGGCCGGCGGGACCTCCCAGTGGTCCTCCAAGCTCGTGCACGGCGGCCTGCGCTACCTCCAGCAGCTCGACTTCAAGCTGGTCTCCGAGGCGCTGCGGGAGCGCGAGCTGCTGCTCGACTTCCTCGCCCCGCACCTCGTCAAGCCCGTGCCCTTCCTCTACCCGCTGACCCACCGCTTCTGGGAGCGGCCCTACGTCACCGCCGGGATCGGCCTCTACGACGCCCTGGCCCACCTCGGCGCCAAGGTCGCGACCCTGCCCTACCAGCGCCACTACGGCTTCAAGGGCGTGCAGCGGGTCTTCCCCGACGTCAAGCCCGGCTCCATGGTCGGCGCCGTCCAGTACTGGGACGGGCAGGTCGACGACGCCCGCCTCGTCCTGACGATCGTGCGCACCGCAGTGCGCTACGGCGCGCTCGCCGCGAACCGCACGCAGGCGGTCGCCTTCCCGAAGGACGGGTCCGGCCGCGTCGTCGGGGCGACCGTCCGCGACCTCGAGACGGGCGAGGAGCGCACGGTGCGGGCGAAGACCGTGATCGCCGCCACCGGGGTGTGGACCGAGCAGACCCAGGACCTCGCCGCCGCGGAGGGCGGGCTGAAGGTGCTCGCCTCCAAGGGCATCCACATCATCGTGCCCCGGGACCGGATCCGCGGCGAGAAGGGGCTGATCCTGCAGACCGAGAAGTCGGTGCTGTTCATCATCCCGTGGGCGCGGTACTGGATCATCGGCACCACCGACACCCCCTACCACCAGGACCTCGTCAACCCGGTGGCCACCGCGGAGGACATCGACTACGTCATCGACCACGCCAACGTGGTCCTGGACCGACCGCTCACCCGCGCGGACGTCATCGGCACGTACGCCGGGCTGCGGCCGCTGCTCCAGCCGGGGACCAAGAAGGGCGAGGGGGACGCGCAGTCCACGAAGATCTCCCGCGAGCACACCGTCACCGAGGTCGCCCCCGGGCTGATCTCGATCGCCGGCGGCAAGCTCACCACCTACCGGGTGATGGCCGAGGACGCCGTGGACCTGGCCCTGGGCGAGGAGCGGGCCAAGGCCGTGCCCTCGGTCACCGACCGCACGCCGCTGCTGGGCGCCGAGGGCTACCTCGCCCTGCGCCGGCAGGCCGGTGCGCTGGGCGCCCGCCACGACTGGAGCGAGGAGCGGGTGCAGCACCTGCTCGGCCGCTACGGGTCGGCGGTCTCCGAGCTCGTCGAGCTCGTCGAGGAGCGTCCCGACCTGGCCCGCCCGCTCGAGGGCGCGCCGGCGTACCTGCGGGCCGAGATCGTGCACGCCTGCACGCACGAGGGCGCGCTGCACCTGGAGGACCTCTACGACACCCGCACCCGGCTCACGTGGGAGCAGGAGCGCCACGGGCTCGACGCCGTCGAGGAGATCGCCGACCTCGCCGCCGAGTCCCTCGGCTGGGACGGGCGCCGGCGCGCCGCCGAGGTCGAGGCCTACCGGGCCCGCTGCCAGGCGGAGGACGCCGCCGCCGCCGCCCACGACGAGACCTCGGCCGCCGCCGCCCGGGCCGCCGCCCCCGACGTGCTCGAGCTCGTGCGCCCGGCCGACGGCTGAGCCGCCCACCGGAGACCACCTCCCGCTCCACCCCGGCCCGCCCCCGACGGGCAGGCCGGTCCGCCCCGTCCGCCCCACCCGAGGAGTCGCAGTGCTGACCATGTCCAACGTCCTGGCCCAGACCGTGGTGCCGTCCGTCCCCATCCCGCTGTCCACCGTCTTCTGGTCCGAGGTGGCCGGCACCGCGATGCTGCTGCTGCTCGGCTGCGGCGTCGTCGCCAACGCCGTGCTGCCGCGGACGAAGGGCCTCGGCGGCGGGTTCCTGATGATCAACTTCGGCTGGGGCCTCGCCGTGTTCGCCGGCGTGTTCGTGGCCTACCAGTCCGGGGCCCACATCAACCCCGCCGTGACCGTGGGCCTGTGGGCCAGCGGGTCCGAGGAGTACGCCCCCGGCGTGGCCATCACCCCGGTCAGCACGCTCGTCTACTTCGCCGGCGAGCTCCTCGGCGGCATCCTGGGCGCGGTCGTGGCGTTCCTGGCCTACAAGAAGCACTTCGACGAGGACATCGAGGGCGAGGAGGTCCTCGGGGAGACCAAGCTCGCCGTGTTCTCGACCGGGCCCGCGGTGCGCTCCTACGGCTGGAACGTGGTCACCGAGGTGATCGGCACGTTCGTCCTCGTCGCGGTGATCCTGCTCTTCGGCAACACCCCCTCCCAGCTCGGCCCGCTGGCCGTGGCCCTGCTCGTCGTCGGCATCGGCGCGAGCCTCGGCGGGCCGACGGGCTACGCCATCAACCCCGCCCGTGACCTCGGGCCCCGCATCGCCCACGCCCTCCTGCCGATCCGCGGCAAGGGCAGCAGCGACTGGGGCTACGCCTGGGTCCCGGTCGTGGGCCCGGTCCTCGGCGCCCTGCTCGCCGGCGGCTTCTACCAGCTCTACTCGAACCCGCCGGCCTGAGGCCGCGCGCCCGCACCCGTCCGACCCGCAGCACACCACCACGAAGCGAGGTACCACCGATGAGCACCGAACCGCAGCACGTCATGGCCATCGACCAGGGCACCACCAGCACCCGGGCGATCATCTTCGACCACCAGGGCTCGATCGTCAGCACGGGCCAGCTCGAGCACGAGCAGATCTTCCCGCGCGCCGGCTGGGTCGAGCACGACCCGATGGAGATCTGGCGCAACGTCCGCAAGGTCGTCGCGGACGCCGAGGCCTCCGCCGAGATCAACGCCCGGGATCTGGCCGCCGTGGGCATCACCAACCAGCGCGAGACCACCGTGGTCTGGGACCGCACCACCGGGCAGCCCGTCTACAACGCCATCGTCTGGCAGGACACCCGGACCCAGAAGATCGTCGAGGAGCTCGGCGGGGACGTCGGCGCGGACCGGTACAAGGACCGCGTGGGCCTGCCCCTGGCCAGCTACTTCTCGGGCCCGAAGGTCAAGTGGATCCTGGACAACGTGGACGGGGCGCGGGAGCGCGCCGAGCGCGGCGACCTGCTCATGGGCAACACCGACTCCTGGCTGGTGTGGAACATGACCGGCGGCGTGGACGGCGGGGTGCACGTCACCGACGTCACCAACGCCTCGCGCACCATGCTCATGAACCTCGAGACCCTCGACTGGAACGAGGAGATCTGCGCCGACATGGGCATCCCCACGTCGATGCTGCCCGAGATCCGCTCCTCCTCCGAGGTCTACGGCAAGGGCCGCACCCGCGGGTTCCTCAAGGACGTGCCGATCGCCGGCATCCTGGGCGACCAGCAGGCCGCGATGTTCGGGCAGGCCTGCTTCGAGAAGGGCATGGGCAAGAACACCTACGGCACGGGCAGCTTCGTGCTGATGAACGTGGGCACCGAGGTGGTGCACTCGGAGAACGGCCTGCTGAGCACCGTGTGCTACAAGATCGGCGACCAGGACGCCGTCTACGCCCTGGAGGGCTCGATCGCGGTGACCGGCTCCCTGGTCCAGTGGCTGCGGGACAACCTGGGGATCCTCTCCTCCGCACCGGAGGTCGAGTCGCTGGCCCGCTCGGTCGAGAACAACGGCGGGGCCTACTTCGTCCCGGCCTTCAGCGGCCTGTTCGCCCCCTACTGGCGCTCGGACGCCCGCGGCGCCCTCGTGGGCCTGACCCGCTACGTCAACAAGGGGCACATCGCCCGGGCCGCGCTCGAGGCCACGGCCTACCAGTCCCGGGAGGTGGTCGAGGCGATGAACGCCGACGCCGGGGTGGACATCACCGAGCTCAAGGTCGACGGCGGCATGACCGCCAACGAGCTGCTCATGCAGTTCCAGGCGGACCAGCTCGGCGTGCCCGTCATCCGCCCGAGGGTCACGGAGACCACGGCCCTCGGCGCCGCCTACGCCGCGGGCATCGCCGTGGGCTTCTGGTCCGGGACGGAGGAGGTCACCGCGAACTGGGCCGAGGACCGGCGCTGGACCCCGCAGGTGGACGAGGCCGAGCGCGGACGGCTGTTCCGCAACTGGCAGAAGGCCGTCACGAAGACCTTCGACTGGGTCGACGAGGACGTCGACTGACACCGCCGCACCCCGCGAGGACCGGAGCGCCGCCCGTGCCGCACGGGCGGCGCTCCGGCGCGCGGGGCACCGGGGCGCGCGCCGGTCCCGCGCACGCTATACTGGACTGTCGGCCGGCAAGGCCCGTGCTCCCGCACGTCCGGCGCACCGCCTCAACCACGGTGCGCGGCGCGTGGCCACGGCGCTTGCAGGAACACAAGGATTGCGGCTGATCCTCACCTCTCCGGCGGGACCGTTCCCGTCCTCGGAGGCCGGACCGTACAGAACACGCTCCCCCCGCACCGCACGCCGGACGGGGGAGAGCACCGCATTGTGAAAGGTAAACGTGGCTAACAACACGCGTGCGCGCCGTCAGGTGCGCAAGTCCCGCGCCCTCGGGATCGCCCTGACCCCGAAGGCCGAGAAGTACTTCGAACGCCGTCCCTACGGCCCCGGTGAGCACGGTCGTGCCCGCCGCAAGGCCGACTCGGACTACGCCGTCCGTCTGCGCGAGAAGCAGCGTCTCCGCGCGCAGTACAACATCCGCGAGAAGCAGATGCACATCGCCTACGTCGAGGCCAAGCGCCAGGAGGGCCAGACCGGTGAGAACCTGGTCGCCCTGCTCGAGTCCCGCCTCGACGCCCTGGTGCTGCGCTCCGGCTTCGCCCGCACCATGGCCCAGGCCCGCCAGATGGTCGTGCACCGCCACATCATGGTGGACGGCCAGCGGGTGGACCGCCCCTCCTACAGCGTGAAGGAGGGCCAGCTGATCCACGTGCACCCCAAGTCGGAGAAGATGGCGCCCTTCCAGGTCGCAGCCGCCGGCGCCCACCAGGCCGTGCTGCCCGACACCCCGGGCTACCTCGACGTGTCGATCGAGAAGCTGCAGGCCAAGCTGGTGCGCAAGCCCAAGCGCGCCGAGGTCCCCGTGACCTGCGAGGAGCAGCTCGTGGTGGAGTACTACGCCCGCATGGCCTGATCCCTGCGGGCTCCTGTCCCGGCCCCGCCGGGACAGGGCCTCACCGGCGGAGAGCCCGCGGCGCCAGCGCCGCGGGCTCTTCCCGTTCGGTACAGTTGATCCCCGGGCACCGCGCCGGTGCCCCTCGCCGCACGCCCGGGGCGGCCTTCCGCCCCGGCCCCCTCGGACCCGACCAGCAAGGAGCGCGCCGCCCCATGACCGGTGGAGAAATCGCAGGACTGCTCGCCGCGGGGGTGTTCGCCGTACTGGTGCTCCTGCTCGCCGTGCCGATCCTCAAGCTCGGCAAGGTCTTCGACGAGCTGCGGCTGACGATCCGCTCGCTCAACAACGAGACCGTCCCCCTCATCGACGAGGTCACCCGCACCGTGTCGACCACGAACTCGCAGCTCGAGAAGGTGGACGGGATCACGACCAACGTCTCCGACGCGTCCGCGAACGTCTCGGCGCTGTCCTCCCTGGTCGCCTCCACGGTGGGCCAGCCGCTGATCAAGGTCGCGGCGTTCTCCCACGGGGTGCGCCGCGCGTTCACCGGCGACGCCGCCCCGCAGGGCTCGCACCGGGCCGACCGCTTCGGGGCCGACGACGAGACCGGCGGCGCCCCGGGAGCCGGCGGTCCGGGCGGCCACGAACCGGGGGAGGACCGGCCATGAGCTTCTGGGGCAAGCTCGCCCTCGTGGCCGCCGGCGGCCTCCTCGGCGCCGCCGCCACCCGGATCCCCCGCGCCCCGGGCCAGGACCTCTCGGTGCCCGGTGCGGCCCGGCCGGCGCGCACCCCCCGGGCCGGCGACTGGCGCTCCCGGCTCTACCGCTTCGCGGCCACCGTCCGGGCGGGGATGGACGAGCGCGAGGCCGAGCTGCGCGAGTCCTTCGGCGTGCGCGCCCCCGGGTCGCCGTCCCCCCGCCTGACCGCCCGCACGGCCTCGCCGCAGGTGCTCGACGGCACCGCGACCCCCCGCGGGGACCGTTCCCCGGCGGACCCCACCGACCCCTCGACCGACCGCGAAGGAAAGCACCGGTAATGCTGTCTCAGGAAATCGCCAAGCGCTGGCTGGACTACTTCGAAGGCCAGGGCCACACCGTGGTGCCCTCCGCCTCCCTGGTCTCCTCCCAGCCCGGTGCCATGTTCACGATCGCCGGCATGGTGCCGTTCATCCCGTACTTCCTCGGCCAGGAGACGGCCCCCTACAAGCGGGCCACCTCCATCCAGAAGTGCATCCGCACCCTGGACATCGAGGAGGTCGGCAAGACGGCCCGCCACGGCACGTTCTTCCAGATGGCCGGCAACTTCTCCTTCGGCGACTACTTCAAGGAGCGCGCCATCCCCATGGCGTGGGAGCTGCTCACCGGCCCCCTCCAGCAGGGCGGCTTCGGTCTCGACCCCGACCGCCTGTGGGTGACCGTCTACGAGGGCGACGAGGAGTCCTACGCCCTGTGGAAGGACACGGTGGGCGTGCCCGCCGAGCGGATCCAGCGGATGGGCCGCGACGAGAACTACTGGGACACCGGCCAGCCCGGCCCCGCGGGCCCGGACTCCGAGATCTTCTACGACCGCGGCCCCCACTACGGCCGGGAGGGCGGCCCGGCGGTCGACGACGACCGCTACATCGAGATCTGGAACCTCGTCTTCATGCAGTACCAGCGCGGCGAGGGCTCCGGCAAGGACTACGAGATCCTCGGCGACCTGCCGGAGCAGAACATCGACACCGGCCTGGGCGTCGAGCGCCTGGCCATGCTCCTGCAGGGCGTCGAGAACTTCTACGAGACCGACCAGGTCCGGCCGGTCCTCGACCGGGCGGCCGAGCTGTCCGGGAGGCGCTACCACGGGTCCGAGAAGCCCGGTGAGGAGGGCTACGACGACGACGTGCGGATGCGCGTGGTCGCCGACCACGTCCGCTCCTCGCTGATGCTCATCGCCGACGGCGTCAGCCCGTCCAACGAGGGCCGCGGCTACATCCTGCGCCGCCTGCTGCGCCGGGCGATCCGCGCGATGCGCCTCATGGGCGTCACCGATCCCTGCCTGCCCGTGCTGCTCCCGGCCTCCCGGGACGCCATGCAGGGCGTCTACCCCTACGTGGCCGACGACTTCGAGCGGATCTCCCGGATCGCCTACGCCGAGGAGAAGGCGTTCCTGAAGACCATCGAGTCCGGCACCACCCGGCTCAACGAGGCCGTGGCCGGCGCGAAGCGGCAGGACCAGGCCGTCTCCGGGGCCGAGGCGTTCGCCCTGCACGACACCTACGGCTTCCCGATCGACCTGACCCTCGAGATGGCCGCCGAGGCCGGGGTCGCCGTCGACGAGACCGCCTTCCGCGGGCTCATGGAGGAGCAGCGCAGCCGCGCCCAGCAGGACGCCCGGGCCAAGAAGGGCGCCCACGCCGACCTCTCGGTGTTCCGCCGGCTGGTCGACGAGGGCGGCTCCGTGTTCACCGGCTACGAGCGGCTGCGCGGCGAGACCGTGCTGCGCGCCCTGCTGCAGGACGGCGTGACCGTGCCGGCCGCGCCGGCGGGGACCGCCGTCGAGGTCGTCCTCGACGAGACCCCCTTCTACGCCGAGTCCGGCGGTCAGGCGGCGGACCGGGGCACGATCACCGGCGACGGGTTCGTCCTCGAGGTCACCGACGTGCAGCAGCCCGTGAAGGGCCTGTCCGTGCACCAGGCGGTCGTGCGCGAGGGCGAGGCCGTCGCCGGCGCCACGGTGCACGCGCAGGTGGACGTCGCCCGGCGGCGCGCCGGGGAGATGGCCCACTCCGGCACCCACGTCGTCCACGCGGCCCTGCACGACATCCTCGGGCCGGAGGCCGTGCAGCGCGGGTCCTTCAACAAGGAGGGCTACCTGCGCTTCGACTTCGCCTGGGGGGAGGGCCTGAGCGAGGCCCAGCGCCAGGAGATCGAGGAGGTCTCCAACGCCGCGATCCACGACAACCACGAGGTCGTCACCCAGGAGATGCCCCTCGCCGAGGCCAAGGCCATGGGCGCGACGTCGCTGTTCGGCGAGAAGTACGGGGACCGGGTGCGGGTCGTCGAGATGAACGGACCCTGGTCGCGCGAGCTGTGCGGCGGCACCCACGTGGGTGCGACCGCCCAGATCGGCTCGCTGACCCTGCTCACCGAGCAGTCCGTGGGCTCGGGCAACCGCCGCGTCGAGGCGCTGGTGGGCCTGGACTCCTTCCGCCACCTGGCCGCCGAGCGCACCCTGGTGCACCAGCTCACCGACATGCTCAAGGTGCAGAGCTCCGCCGAGCTGCCGGAGCGGCTGGCCGCCACCCTCGACAAGCTCAGGTCCGCGGAGAAGGAGCTCGCCGGCCTGCGCCGCGAGAAGCTCCAGGCCCAGGCCGGCGCTCTGCTGCAGAACGCCCGCGAGATCGGCCCGGTCACCGCGCTCGTGCACGACGCCGGTGAGGTCGCCGGCGCCGACGACGTCCGCGCCCTCGCCCTCGACCTGCGCGGTCGCCTCGGCCAGGCCGCCGCGGTGGTCGCCGTGGCCGGTGTGGCCAAGGGCCGCCCGCTGGTGCTGGTCGCCACCACGGAGGGTGCCCGCGCGGCCGGCGTCAAGGCCGGCCGGCTCGTGCGCACCGCCGCCCAGGTCCTCGGCGGCGGCGGCGGCGGCAAGGACGACATCGCCCAGGGCGGCGGGCAGGACGCCTCGCAGATCGGGGCGGCCCTCGACGCGGTGCTGGCGGACGTCACCCGCACGACGGGCGGCGCCGCCGCGTGAGCGACGCCTACGTCCGGGGCCGCAGGATCGGGGTCGACGTCGGCCTCGTCCGCGTGGGGGTCGCCCTCGGCGACCCCGACGGGATCCTCGCGACCCCGCTGACGACCCTGCGCCGCGACCCCCAGAAGGGCTTCGACGTGAAGCTCCTGGCCGGACTGGTCCGGGAGCACGGCGCCGTCGCGGTCTACGTCGGCCTGCCCCGCAGCCTGGACGGCGGGCAGAACGCCTCCACCGTGATGGCCCAGGACTACGCCGCCGCCCTCGTGCGGCGGCTGCGGGCCAAGGGCTGGGACGTGCCGGTGCGCCTGGTCGACGAACGGCTGAG
This sequence comes from Kocuria sabuli, assembly GCF_040981185.1. Lineage (NCBI taxonomy): Bacteria > Bacillati > Actinomycetota > Actinomycetes > Micrococcales > Micrococcaceae > Kocuria > Kocuria sabuli. Next base: position 81,400 of record NZ_JAVHZE010000010.1, on the reverse strand, counting down.
CACCGTGGACGCCCACCGGTCCCTGCTCGAGGCCGGGGTCTCCCGCCGCAAGCACATGGACAAGGTCGACCAGGTGGCCGCGGCGACCATCCTGCAGAGCGCCCTGGACCGGGCCAAGGCCACCGGCGCGGAGCCCGGGGCGCCGGTCGACCCGCCTGCCCTCGGCCCGGCCGCGCCCGCGGTCGCGCATAATGGGGGAGACCTCGACGCGGACGGTCCCGTCGCGGAGCACCGCGGAGGCCCCGCCACCGACTCCCGGGGCCCCGCCGAGGACACCGCCGGACCGCCCGACCGGGCGCGGCCTGCACCGTTGACGACCACCGATCCGGACGGAGAGCATTCGTGAGCGACGACCCGTACGACCAGTCGGCGCCCCGGCGCCCCGAGGCACCCCGCGAGTCCTCCGGCGGCTCCGGGGGCCTGGGGAGCCTGTTGGACGCCCCGTCGTCGCGGGAGCCCTCCACGGGCCTGCGCGGCGTCTTCGAGCACGAGGAGCTGACCCCCGAGCAGATGAAACGGCGGCGGCGCCGCGGCCGGGTCTCCCTGACCACGGCCATCGCCCTGTTCCTGCTGGCCGGGCTGATCACCGTGTCCGTGCTGAGCTCCACCTTCGGCTGGTTCGAGGTGCGCGACTACCGCGGCGAGGGCGAGGACCCGGTAACCTTCTCCGTGGCCGAGGGCGCCACCACCGGGCAGGTCGCCGTCGCCCTCGAGCAGCAGGGGGTCGTCGCCGACGCCGAGACCTTCCTGGAGAGCTTCCAGGAGGAGCACGCCGGGGACTTCATCCAGCCGGGCGAGTACGAGCTGCGCACGGAGATGAGCTCGGAGGCGGCCGTCGGGGCCCTCATGGAGGAGGACGAGGCCACCCACTACGCAGCCGTCGCCCAGACCCTGCGGATGTCCGACGTGTTCGGCATCCTCAGCGAGTCCACCGGCATCCCCGTGGAGGAGTTCGAGGCCCTCGAGGAGGACACCGGCGCCTTCGGGATCCCCGCCCGCTTCCCGACCCTCGAGGGCTGGCTGCACCCGGGCGAGTACCGGTTCCCGTTGGACGCCACGGCCGAGCAGGTCCTGCAGACCATGGTCGACCGCACCCGCGCGACCCTCGACGACAACGGCATCACCGACGAGGAGCAGATCTTCGAGGTGCTCACCATCGGCTCGATCATCGAGTTCGAGGTCCAGCCCGAGCACTACGACATCGTGGCCGGGGCCATCGAGAACCGGCTCGAGAACCCCGAGGGCGAGACCTCCGGGTTCATCCAGTCCGACGCGTCCGTGACCTACGGCCTCGGCCGGAAGAGCTACGACTTCTCGGAGGAGGAGCGCCGCGACGAGTCCAACCGGTACAACACCTTCGCCAACCCGGGCCTGCCGGTGGGCCCGATCGGCTCCCCGGGGGACGCCGCCATCGTGGCCGCCGCCGACCCGCAGGACAACGACTACTACTTCTGGGTGACCGTGGACCTGGAGACGGGCGAAACGAAGTTCGCCGAGACCTACGCCCAGCACCTCGAGTACGTGGAGGAGTACAACCAGTGGTGCAGCGAGAACGAGGGCCGGTGCGGGTGAGCCCCGCCCGCGCGGCCGTGGTCGGCCACCCCATCGGCCACTCGCGCTCCCCGGACCTGCACCGCGCCGCGTACGCCGTCCTCGGCGAGGACATCGACTACGGCGCCCACGACCTCGTCGAGGAGCAGCTCCCGGCGTTCCTCGACGCCCGGCGCGGCGACCCCGCCTGGCGGGGGCTGTCGGTGACGATGCCCCTGAAGTCGGTGGCCGCCGAGTGCGCCGACGAGCGCACCGGGCTGGGCGAGGCCGTGGGCGTGGTCAACACCCTGGTCTTCCGCCCGGACGGCACGCTGTTGGGCCACAACACGGACGTCGCCGGGATCGTGGGCGCGGTGCGGGCCGCGGGCGCGGTGCCCGGGACCCCCCGCGTCGCGGTGCTGGGCGGGGGAGGCACGGCCACGGCCGCCGTCGCCGCCGCCGGCGGCCTGGGCGCCCCCGCGGTCGACGTCTTCGTGCGCTCGGCCGCCCGCGCCGGGCGCACGGCCGAGGCGGGACGCCGGCTCGGGGTGCCCGTGCGGCTGCGGGCCTGGGACGAGGCACCGGGAGCGCTGCCGGGCTACGACGTCGTCGTCTCGACCCTGCCCCCGCACGGGGCGGACGAGCTCGCCGAGCGCGCGGCCGCGCTCGCCCCGGCCACCACGGGCGTCCTCCTGGACGCCGCCTACGACCCGTGGCCGTCGGCGCTCGCCCGGGCCTGGACGCGGGCCGGGGGAGCCGTGGCCCCGGGAATCGATATGCTGATCTTCCAGGCGGTCGATCAGATCCGCCTCTTCACCGGTCGCGGCCCGGGCGAACCCCTGCCCCGCGAGCAGGACGTGATCGCCGCGCTGTGCACGGCGGTGGGGCGGCCCGTCCGCGTCGTCCCGTCCCCACCCCGCACCTGAAACCTGTCGGCAGGACGCCCCCGGGCGGTCCCTGCCGCCGAGACCACGAACGGAAAGAGTTGCTATGTTGCGTTGGCTCACGGCCGGCGAGTCCCACGGCGAGGCGCTCGTCGGGATCATCGAGGGCGTTCCGGCGGGGGTCTCCCTCACCAGCCAGGACGTCCGGAACGCCCTGGCCCGCCGTCGGCTCGGCTACGGGCGCGGGGCCCGCATGAAGTTCGAGCAGGACGAGGTGCGCCTGCTCGCAGGGGTGCGCCACGGCGTGACCCAGGGCGGGCCGGTGGCGATCGAGATCGCCAACACCGAGTGGCCCAAGTGGCGCGACGTCATGTCCGCCGACCCCGTGGACCCGGAGGTCCTCGAGGGACGCGCGCGCAACGCCCCCCTGACCCGCCCCCGCCCCGGCCACGCCGACCTCACCGGCATGCAGAAGTACGGCTTCGACGAGGCCCGCCCCGTCCTGGAGCGCGCCAGCGCCCGGGAGACCGCCACGCGGGTCGCCCTGGGCGCGGTGGCCGCGAAGATCCTCGAGGCCCTGGGCGTGCAGCTGGTGTCCCACACGACCGCGGTGGGCGCGGTCAGCGCCCCCGTGGACACACCCCGGCCGCTGCCCGCGGACGTGGCCGCCCTCGACGCCGATCCGCTGCGCTGCTACGACACCGCGACCGCGGAGGCGATGGTGGCCGCCGTGGACGCCGCGCACCGGGAGGGCGAGACCCTCGGCGGCGTCGTCGAGGTCCTCGCCTACGGCCTGCCGCCGGGACTGGGCTCCTACGTGCACTGGGACCGCCGGCTGGACTCGCGCCTGGCGGGCGCGCTGATGGGCATCCAGGCCATCAAGGGCGTGGAGGTCGGCGACGGCTTCCTGACGGCCGCCCGGCCCGGCTCCGCGGCCCACGACGAGATCGCCCGCGGCGCCGACGGCGTCGTGCGCCGGGTGAGCAACCGGGCCGGCGGGATCGAGGGCGGCATGTCCATCGGCGACGTGCTGCGCGTGCGCGCGGCCATGAAGCCCATCGCCACCGTCCCCAGGGCCCTGCGCACGGTGGACGTCGCCACCGGCGAGGCCGCCCGCGCCCACCACCAGCGCTCCGACGTCTGCGCCGTGCCCGCCGCCGGGGTCGTGGCCGAGGCGATGGTCGCCCTCGTGCTCGCGGACGCCGTGACGGAGAAGTTCGGCGGGGACTCCATCGCCGAGACCGCCCGGAACAAGGACGCCTACCTCGCCGCGATCCCGGACTCCCTCGCCTCCGCCGGCGAGCTCGGGGCCTTCGACGACGACGCGGCGGCCACGGCCGGCGACCACATGGGCGACCCGCTGGTCGCGCCGGCGGACGGCGGGGAGGCCCGGGCGTGAACCACCGGGACCCCGCCACCGGCGACCCCCGCACGGGCCCGCAGCGGCCCGTGGTGCTGATCGGGCCCATGGCCGCCGGCAAGTCCTTCCTCGCCCGGCACATGTCCACGGCCTACGGCTACGACTTCGTGGACACCGACCAGGTGATCGTCTCCCGGCACGGGGTGATCTCCGAGATCTTCGCGCAGCACGGCGAGGAGCACTTCCGGGACCTCGAGGCCGCCACCGTCGCGGAGCTCCTGCGCGACCCCGGTCACGCCCACGCGATCGTCTCCGTGGGCGGCGGCGCCCCGATAATCCCTTCGGTCCGGGAGCTGCTGCGGCACGAGCTCGTCGCCTACCTCAAGGTGGACGCCGCGACGGTGCTGCCGCGGATCAGCGGCAACCGGACCCGGCCCATGCTCCCGCCCGACCCCGCCCGGCGCTGGCAGGAGCTGCTGGACGCCCGCCGCGCCTGCTACGAGGAGCTCGCCGACATCACCCTCGACGGCACCCGCGGCCGGCCCGTCGCGGAGCTGGGCGCCGACCTCGAGGCGCAGATCGCCCGTCTGCGCTCCCGGCCCCCCGGGAGCGCCCCCGACCACCCCCAGGAGGCCCAGGCATGAGCGAGCCCGCTCCCGGCACCGTCACGACCATCCCCGTCACCGGCACCGGACCGGCCGACGACTACGACGTCCTCGTCGGCCACGGCCTGCTCGGCGAGGCCGCGCGCCTGCTCGGCGACCGGGTCCAGCGCGTGCTCGTCATCCACCCGCGGGCGCTGCGCAGCACCGGCGACGTGGTGATGGAGGAGCTGCGCACCCAGGGCTACCAGGCGTTCACCGCCGAGATCCCGGACGCCGAGGAGGGCAAGCACATCCAGGTGGCGTCCTTCTGCTGGCAGGTCCTCGGCCAGAACGACTTCACCCGCTCCGACGCGATCGTCTCCGTGGGCGGGGGAGCGGTCTCCGACCTCGCCGGCTTCGTGGCCGCGACCTGGCTGCGCGGGGTGCGCGTGGTGCACGTGCCCACGACGCTGCTGGGCATGGTCGACGCCGCCGTCGGCGGCAAGACCGGGATCAACACCGCCGAGGGCAAGAACCTCGTGGGCGCCTTCCACCCGCCCGCGGCCGTGCTGTGCGACCTCGACACGCTCCGGACCCTGCCCGAGAACGAGCTGCTCACGGGCATGGCCGAGGTGGTCAAGTGCGGCTTCATCGCCGACGAGCGGATCCTCGAGCTGATCGAGGCGAACCCGGAGGCGGTGCGCGACTCGCAGTCCGCCGTGGTCCGCGAGCTCGTGGAGCGCGCGATCCGGGTGAAGGCCGAGGTCGTCTCCGGCGACCTGCGCGAGGCCGGGCGCCGCGAGATGCTCAACTACGGGCACACTCTGGGCCACGCCATCGAGCACAACGAGCGCTACCAGTGGCGCCACGGCGCGGCGGTGTCGGTCGGGATGGTCTTCGCCGCCGAGCTCGCCCGGACCGCCGGCACCCTCGCCGACGACGTCGTCGAGCGCCACCGCAGCATCCTCGGCGGCCTCGGGCTGCCCACCACGTACCGGTGGGACCAGTGGCCGCGGCTGCTGGAGGTCATGAAGCGGGACAAGAAGACCCGGGGCAACCTGCTGCGCTTCGTGGTGCTGCACGCCGTGGCCCGGCCGCGGATCCTCGAGGTCCCGGACCAGGCGATCCTCTTCGCGACCTACCAGGAGATCGCCGAGGGCGCGCCCAGCTAGACTGGTCCGCGGTCCGGGGCGACACCCTCCGACCCCACCGACCTGCCGACGACGCAGACAGACTAGAGAGAGAACCTGTGGCTACCACCAACGACATCAAGAACGGCACCGTGCTCAAGCTCGAGGGCAACCTGTGGAACGTCATCGAGTTCCAGCACGTGAAGCCGGGCAAGGGCGGGGCGTTCGTGCGCACGAAGATGCGCAACATCACCTCCGGCAAGGTGGTCGACAAGACCTTCAACGCGGGCGCCAAGATCGAGACCGCCACCGTGGACCGCAGCGAGTACCAGTACCTGTACCAGGACGGCGCCGACTACGTCTTCATGGACAACAAGAACTACGACCAGATCACCGTCCCCGGCGAGGTCGTGGGCGACGCCGCCAACTTCATGCTCGAGAACATCAACGCGACCATCGCGATGCACGAGGGCTCCCCGCTCTACATCGAGCTGCCCGCGTCCGTGGTGCTGGAGATCACCTACACCGAGCCGGGCCTGCAGGGCGACCGCTCCACCGGCGGCACCAAGCCCGCCACCGTGGAGACCGGCTACCAGATCCAGGTGCCCCTGTTCCTCGAGCAGGGCACGAAGGTCAAGGTCGACACCCGCACGGGTGACTACCTGGGCCGCGTCAACGAGTGAGCGCCCGGGGCAAGGCGCGCCGCCGCGCCGTGGAGATCCTGTTCGAGGCCGAGCAGCGCGGGGAGGACGCCCGCGAGGTCATGGAGCGGCGCCGGCTGCACAGCGAGGCGCTCGTCTCCCCGTACGCCGAGGAGCTGGTGCTCGGGGTGACGATGCGCCGCGGTGAGCTCGACGAGTACCTCGAGACCTACTCCCAGGGCTGGACGCTCGAGCGGATGCCCGCCGTGGACCGCAACGTCCTGCGCGTGGGCGCCTGGGAGCTGCTGTTCAACGACGACGTCCCGGACGGCGTCGCCGTGGCCGAGTCCGTCGGCCTCGCGAAGGACCTCGGCGGGGACGACTCGCCGCGCTTCGTCAACGGCCTGCTGGGCCGGCTGCAGCAGATGAAGCCCACCCTGCTCGGCTGAGCCCGCGCCGATCCGCACCCCGTCCCGCCCGAGCACCGGGCCGGGCGGGGTGTCCGTCGTCGTGGCCCTGCCGGGACCGGGGCGCGGGCGCTACGATCCTGGCAGGACGAGCACGGGGAGGCCCCGATGACAGCTCCGGCACTGCGCCTGCGGGGCGTCTCGAAGCACTACGGTCCCGTGCGCGCCGTGCACGCGGTGGACCTGGAGGTCGGGACGGGGGAGATCTACGCGCTGCTGGGCCTCAACGGCGCCGGGAAGACGACCCTGATGCGGATGGTCCTGGGCATGGTCCGGCCCGGTGCGGGCTCGATCGCCGTCCTGGGCCGCGGGCCCCGCGACCGCTCGACCCGGGCGCAGGTGGGCTACCTGGTGGCGGCGGCCGCCGCCTATCCGGAGCTGACCGTGCGCGAGAACCTGGAGGTCGCCCGGCGGCTGCGCCGGGTGCGCACGTCGGCCGCGGTCCCGGACGCGGTGGAGCTGTTCGGTCTCGGCGAGTACGCCGACCGCCGCGCCCGCGACCTCTCCCAGGGCAACCGGCAGCGGCTGGCCCTGGCCCGGGCGATGCTGCACCGCCCCGCGCTGCTCGTGCTCGACGAGCCGGTCAACGGGCTGGACCCGGCCGGCGTGGCGGAGGTCCGGGCCCTCCTCGGGGACCTCGCCCGCGAGCACGGCACCACGGTGCTGCTCTCCAGCCACCTGCTGGGCGAGGTCGCCCGCCTGGCCACCCGGATCGGCGTGCTGCACCGCGGCCGGCTGCTGGAGGAGTTCCCCGCGCGGGACCTGCCGGAGCGGGTGCGGCACCACCTGGAGCTGACCACCCGCGACGACGACCGGGCCGTGGCGGTCCTGGCGGCCGCGGGGTTCCCCGCCCACCGCCGGGCGGGCGCGGTCGTGCTGACGGGGGAGCGGGCGGCGCGCCGCCCGGACGACGTGGCCACCGCGCTGGTGCGGGGCGGGGTCGCCCCCACGGGCCTCACGGTGGTCCGGGAGGACCTCGAGGGCTACTTCCTGCGCCTGGTGCGCCCGCCGGCCGGGCAGGTCCCGGCGCCCGGGCCGCAGGAGCGCGCCCGTGACCGGTGACCTCGCCGCCGCCGTGCACGCGGAGACCCTGAAGCTGCGCCGGTCCCGGGTGCCGTGGGCCACCGCGGCCGCGATGGTGCTGGCCGCGCTGGTCGGGGCGTTCTTCATGTTCGTCCTGCAGGACGTCGGCCGCGCCCGCACCCTGGGGCTGCTCGGGGCCAAGGCGCAGCTGGCGGGCGGCACCGCCGACTGGCCCGGGTACTTCTCCCTGGCCGCCCAGACGGTCGCCGTGGGCGGGCTGCTCGTCTTCGGCACCGCGGCGATCTGGCTCTTCGGCCGGGAGTTCTCGGACCGCACCGCCACCGACCTGCTGGCCGTGCCCACGTCCCGCACGGCGGTGGTGCTGGCCAAGCTGCTCCTGGGCCTCGCGTGGTGCGCGCTGCTGACCCTGCTCCTCGTCGCGCTCGTGCTCGTCCTGGGCGCGCTGCTGGACCTGCCCGGGTGGTCCGCGGCGACGGCCGTCCGCGGCACCGGGACCGTGCTGGGCACCGGCCTGCTCACCGCCGGCCTGGCCGCCTCCTACGGCCTGGCCGCCAGTGTGGGACGGGGCTACCTCCCCGCCGTCGGCGTGCTGTTCCTCACCGTCCTCCTGGCCCAGGTGCTCGCCGCCGTGGGCCACGGCGAGTGGTTCCCGTGGGCGGTGCCCGCCCTCCTCGCCGGGGCCGCGGGGCCCGACCGGGCCGACGTCGGCTGGGCCGGGGCCGCCGGCGTGGTGCTCGTGGCCCTCGGCTCGGCGGCCGCCACCGCGCTCTGGTGGGAGCGGGCCGACCACAGCGCCTAGACCACGGCCCCTGGACCACGGCGCCCCGTCCGGCACCCGCCCGCGCGGGCGGGCCCGGCCGCTGTGCTACTTTGGGGCGAGCAAGCAACCTTTAAGTCCGTCCTGTGAGGCGGGGAAGGAGGCGGCACCCATGATCGACGACACCTCCGCGGCCGGTCCCTCGACGGGACCCTCGCCCGCGCGCGTCATCCTCTCGGCAGCCGACATCGACCGCGCGCTCACGCGCATCGCCCACGAGATCCTCGAGTCCAACAAGGGCAGCTCGGACCTCGTCCTGCTCGGCATCCCGCGCCGCGGCTACCCGCTGGCCCAGCGGATCGCCGCGAGGATCGCCGCGACCGACCCCGGCTTCGACGCCGCGGCGAGCCTCGGCCAGCTCGACGTCACGATGTTCCGCGACGATCTGCGCAAGAACCCGGCCCGCGCCCCCCAGCCCACCCGGATCCCGGTGCAGGGCATCGACGGGCGCACCGTGGTCCTCGTCGACGACGTCCTCTGCTCCGGGCGCACCGTGCGCGCCGCCCTCGACGCCCTCGTCGACGTCGGGCGCCCCCGCGTGGTCCGCCTCGCCGTGCTCGTCGACCGCGGCCACCGGGAGCTGCCGATCCGTGCCGACCACGTCGGCAAGAACCTGCCGACCTCCTCCCAGGAGAAGGTCCGGGTCCGGCTCACCGAGACCGACCCCGACCCCCGGCCGGCCGGGCACGCCGACTGCGTCGTCATCGAGACCCCCGTGCCGGCGACCCGCGCATGAGGCACCTGCTGTCCACGAGGGACCTCTCCTACGACGCCGCCCTGACGATCCTCGACACCGCCGACCAGATGGCCGAGGTGGGCCACCGCTCCGTGAAGAAGCTGCCGGCGCTGCGCGGGCGCACGGTCGTGAACCTCTTCTTCGAGGACTCCACCCGCACGCGGATCTCCTTCGAGACGGCCGCCAAGCGCCTGTCCGCGGACGTCATCAACTTCTCCGCCAAGGGCTCCTCGGTCTCCAAGGGCGAGTCGCTCAAGGACACCGCCCAGACGCTGGCGGCGATGAGCGCCGACGCCGTGGTGATCCGGCACTCGGCCTCCGGCTCCCCGCAGCAGCTGGCCGAGTCGGACTGGATCGACGCCGCCGTGGTCAACGCCGGTGACGGCACGCACGAGCACCCCACCCAGGCCCTGCTCGACGCCATGACGCTGCGCCAGCACCGGGCCCGCACCGAGGGCCGGGAGAGCACCCGCGGGCTCGACCTCGAGGGCATGCACGTGGTGATCGTCGGCGACGTCCTGCACTCCCGGGTGGCCCGCTCGGACCTGTGGCTGTTCACCACCCTCGGCGCCCGGGTCACCTTCGTGGCCCCGCCCACCCTGCTGCCGGTGGGCATCGCCGGCTGGCCGTGCGAGGTGGTCTACTCCCTCGACCAGGCGCTGGAGCCGGCCCCGGACGCGGTGATGATGCTGCGCGTGCAGCGGGAGCGGATGCACGCCGCGTTCTTCCCGACCGCCCACGAGTACGCCCGCGAGTGGGGCCTGACCCCGGAGCGGGTCGCGGCGCTCGACGCCGCGGGGGCGAGCACGGCGATCATGCACCCGGGGCCGATGAACCGCGGCCTGGAGATCTCCTCCGCCGCGGCGGACTCCCCGCGCTCCACGGTCCTGGACCAGGTCCGCAACGGCGTCTCCGTGCGGATGTCGGTGCTCTACCTGCTCCTGTCCGGCGACGACCTCGACGCCCCCTCCACCCCCGCATCCCCAGGAGCGCTGATCCCATGACCTCGTACCTCATCCAGGGCGCCCGGCTGCTCGGCGAGCAGACCGCCGACATCCTCGTCGACGAGGGCCTGATCCGGCGCGTCGGGACCGACCTGCCCGCCCCGGACGACGCCCGGGTGGTCGACGCCGCGGGGCTCGTGGCCCTGCCCGGGCTCGTGGACATCCACACCCACCTGCGGGAGCCGGGCCGCGAGGACGCCGAGACGGTGGAGACGGGCACCCGCGCGGCTGCGCTCGGCGGCTACACCGCGGTGTTCGCGATGGCCAACTCCGATCCCGTCGCGGACACCGCCGGGGTCGTGGAGCAGGTGCACGAGCTGGGCCGGTCCGCCGGCTGGGTCGACGTCCGGCCCGTGGGCGCCGTGACCGTCGGCCTCCGGGGGGAGCGGCTGTCCGAGATCATGGCCATGGCCGACTCCCGCGCCGCCGTGCGGATGTTCTCCGACGACGGCATGTGCGTGCACGACCCGGTGCTGATGCGGCGGGCGCTCGAGTACGTGAAGGGCTTCGACGGCGTCGTCGCCCAGCACGCGCAGGAGCCGCGGCTCACGGAGGGCGCCCAGATGAACGAGGGCACCGTCTCCGCCGAGCTGGGCCTCACCGGCTGGCCGGCGGTGGCCGAGGAGGCCATCATCGCCCGCGACGTCCTGCTCGCCGAGCACGTGGGCTCCCGGGTGCACATCTGCCACCTCTCCACCCGGGGCTCGGTCGACATCGTGCGCTGGGCCAAGCAGCGCGGCATCGACGTCACCGCCGAGGCCACCCCGCACCACCTGCTGCTCACCGACGAGCGGGTCCGCAGCTTCGACCCCGTCTACAAGGTCAACCCGCCGCTGCGCACGGACGAGGACGTGCACGCCCTGCGCGAGGCGGTGGCCGACGGCACCATCGACGTCATCGGCACCGACCACGCCCCGCACCCGGCCGAGGACAAGGAGTGCGAGTGGTCGTGCGCGGCCAACGGCATGACCGGGCTCGAGACCGCGCTGTCCGTGGTCCAGCACACCCTCGTGGACACCGGCCTGCTGACCTGGCCCGACGTCGCCCGGATCACCTCCGCGACCCCGGCCCGGATCGGGCGTCTGGGCACCCAGGGCCGGCCCCTCGCGGAGGGCGAGCCGGCGAACATCGTGCTGTGGGACCCGGCCGCGACCACCGTGGTGGACCCCGCCCGGCACGCCTCCAAGGGCCGCAACAGCCCGTACCGCGGGATGGAGCTGCCCGGAGCGGTGCGCGCCACCTTCTTCCGCGGCCACCCCACGGTCCTCGACGGCGCGCTGAACACCCCCTCGCCGGACGCCTGAGCCCCACCGCGACCGTCCGCCCCGCCCCTTCCACCGCCCCGGAGGCCCCCGCCCCATGGACCAGCTCACCACCGTGCTCGGCACGGTCCTCGTGCTCGCCGTGCTGTTCGCCCTGATCCGCCGGGGCTGGACGGGACGGGTGCGGCGCCAGGCCGGGATCGCGGCGCCGCCCGCGCTGCCGGCCGGCGTCGAGGAGCGCGAGCCCCGGCTCGCCGTGCCGGGCATGTACGTGGCCACCACGCTGGGCGGTGCCCCGCTCGAGCGGGTGGCCGCCCACGGGCTGGGGGTCCGCGCCCGGGCGCGGGCCCTCGTCCTCGACGAGGGCGTGCTCTTCGAGCGGCAGGGCGCCGCGCCGCTGTTCGTCCCCGCGGCGGACGTCGTCGCCGTGGGCACCGGCTCCGGCATGGTCGGCAAGTTCGTCGAGAAGGACGGGCTCGCCGTGCTCACCTGGTCGCTGGGCGGCACGGTCGTGGACACCGGCTTCCGCACCCAGCGCGCCGAGGACAAGCGGCGCCTGCTCGCCGCGGTGGAGGCGATCGCCCCCGCACCCCGCTCCTGACCCACCCGCGGCGCCCCGCCGCCACCCGACTTCCCGACCCGCAGACACGAACGTGAGGACGACCTTGAGCTCGATCACCACTGAACCCGCCGTGCTGGTGCTGGAGGACGGCCGCGTCTTCCGCGGCCGCGCCTACGGCGCCCTGGGCACCGCCCTCGGCGAGGCGGTCTTCTCCACCGGCATGACCGGCTACCAGGAGACCATCACCGACCCCTCCTACGCCGGCCAGCTGGTCGTGCAGACCGCGCCGCACATCGGCAACACCGGCGTCAACGCCGCCGACGCCGAGTCCCGGCGGATCTGGGTGGCCGGCTACGTCGTGCGCGACGCCGCCCGCCGCCCCTCCAACTGGCGCTCCGAGGGCTCCCTCGACGAGCAGCTGCGCGACCAGGGCGTCGTCGGCATCCAGGACGTCGACACCCGGGCGATCACCCGCCACCTGCGCGACCGCGGCGCGATGCGCGGCGGCATCTTCTCCGGTGACGCCGCCCGCCGCCCCGAGGCCGAGCTCGTGGACGCGGTGGGCGCCGCCGAGCGGATGGAGGGGCGCCGGCTCGCCGAGACCGTCTCGGTGGCCGAGTCCTACGTCGTCGAGCCCTCCGAGCACGGCTGGGCGGGCGAGGTCCGCCACGAGCTCGTGGCCGTGGACCTGGGCATCAAGTCCATGACCCCGCACCGCTTCGCCGAGCGCGGGGTGCGCGTGCACGTCGTCCCGGCGGACACGACCTTCGAGCAGATCCGGGCCCTGGACCCGCGCGGGGTGTTCTTCTCCAACGGCCCGGGCGACCCGGCCACCGCCGAGCGGCAGGTCGAGACCCTGCGCGAGGTGCTGCGCGCCGGGATCCCGTTCTTCGGCATCTGCTTCGGCAACCAGCTGCTGGGCCGGGCCCTGGGCTTCGGCACCTACAAGCTCGTCTTCGGCCACCGCGGGATCAACCAGCCGGTGCTCGACCGCAGGACCGGGCGCGTGGAGATCACCGCCCACAACCACGGCTTCGCCGTGGACGCCCCGCTCGAGGGCCCGGTCACGGCGCCGCTGGAGGAGTTCGGGCGCGTCGAGGTCAGCCACGTGTGCCTCAACGACGACGTCGTGGAGGGCCTCAACTGCCGGGACCTGCCGGCCTTCTCGGTGCAGTACCACCCCGAGGCCGCCGCGGGCCCGCACGACGCCTCCTACCTCTTCGGCCGGTTCATCGAGCTGATGGACAGCCACCGGGACGGCCGCGCCGACCCGACCATCGACAACGCCGTCCCCGGCGGCGCGCAGGGCGCGCGGCCGGACCGGGACGCCAGCACGGAAGGGCAGCACTGACATGCCGCGCAGGACAGATCTCACCAGCGTTCTGGTCATCGGCTCGGGGCCGATCGTGATCGGGCAGGCCGCGGAGTTCGACTACTCGGGCACGCAGGCGCTGCGGGTGCTCAAGGAGGAGGGCCTGCGGGTCATCCTCGTGAACTCGAACCCGGCGACCATCATGACCGACCCCGAGTTCGCCGACGCCACCTACGTGGAGCCGATCACCCCCGAGGTGGTCGAGAAGATCATCGCCAAGGAGCGCCCGGACGCGGTGCTGCCCACCCTGGGCGGGCAGACCGCGTTGAACACCGCGATCGCCCTCGACGCCAACGGCGTGCTCGAGAAGTACGGCGTGGAGCTGATCGGCGCCAACGTCGAGGCGATCAACCTCGGCGAGGACCGCGAGAAGTTCAAGGGCGTCGTGGAGCGCTGCGGCGCCGAGTCCGCCCGCTCGGTGATCGTGCACTCCATGGCGGAGGCCCTGGCCGCGGCCGACGAACTGGGCTATCCCATGGTCGTGCGGCCGTCCTTCACCATGGGCGGGCTCGGCTCGGGCATGGCCTACGACGAGGAGGACCTGCACCGCATCGCCGGGGCCGGGATCCAGTACAGCCCCACCTCCGAGGTGCTCCTCGAGGAGTCCATCCTCGGCTGGAAGGAGTACGAGCTGGAGATGATGCGCGACAAGCACGACAACGTCGTGGTCGTGTGCTCCATCGAGAACTTCGACCCCGTGGGCGTGCACACCGGCGACTCCATCACCGTGGCTCCGGCCATGACGCTCACCGACCGCGAGTACCAGAACCTGCGCGACATCGCGATCGCCGTGATCCGCGAGGTCGGGGTGGACACCGGCGGCTGCAACATCCAGTTCGCGATCGAGCCGGACACCGGCCGCGTGGTGGTCATCGAGATGAACCCGCGGGTCTCCCGCTCCTCGGCGCTGGCCTCCAAGGCCACCGGCTTCCCGATCGCCAAGATCGCCACGAAGCTCTCGCTGGGCTACACCCTGGACGAGATCCCCAACGACATCACCCGCAAGACCCCGGCGTCCTTCGAGCCGACGCTGGACTACGTCGTCGTGAAGATCCCGCGCTTCGCGTTCGAGAAGTTCCCCGCCGCGGACCCCACGCTCACGACCACCATGAAGTCGGTCGGGGAGGCCATGGCGATCGGGCGCAACTTCACCGAGGCCCTGCAGAAGGCCATGCGCTCCCTCGAGCAGAAGGACTCCGTCTTCTCCTTCGTGCCCCCCGCGCTCGACGACGACGCCCTGGACCGCCTCGTCGACGCGACCCGCACGCCCACCACGGAGCGGATCCGGCAGGTCCAGCAGGCCCTGCTGGCCGGCGCGTCCGTGGAGCGGCTCTACGAGGCGACGGGCATCGACCCGTGGTTCCTCGACCAGCTGGTGCTGCTCAACGAGGTCGCCGGCGCCGTGCGCGAGGACGGCGACCTCACCGGGCGCACCCTGCGCCTGGCCAAGCGGCACGGCTTCTCCGACGAGCAGATCGGCGAGCTGGCCCACCTGGAGGAGTCCGTGGTCCGCGGCGTGCGCCACGCCCTGGGCATCCGCCCCGTGTTCAAGACCGTGGACACGTGCGCGGCGGAGTTCGAGGCGTTCACCCCGTACCACTACTCCTCCTACGACGAGGAGTCCGAGGTCGGCCGGCACGAGCAGCCGTCGATCATGATCCTCGGCTCGGGCCCGAACCGGATCGGGCAGGGCATCGAGTTCGACTACTCGTGCGTGCACGCCTCGATGGCCCTGCGCGCGGCCGGCCACGAGACCGTGATGGTCAACTGCAACCCGGAGACCGTCTCCACCGACTACGACGTCTCCACGCGGCTGTACTTCGAGCCGCTGACCTTCGAGGACGTCATGGAGGTCGTCGAGACCGAGCGGCGCACCGGCGGGCTGCTGGGCGTGTTCGTGCAGCTGGGCGGGCAGACCCCGCTCAAGCTCGCCGCGCAGCTGCAGGCCGCGGGCGTGCCGATCCTGGGCACGACCCCGGAGGCCATCGACCTCGCCGAGGACCGCGGGGAGTTCGCCCGCGTGCTCGGCGAGGCCGGCCTGCGCCAGCCGAAGAACGGCACCGCCTCGACCTTCGAGGACGCCAAGCGGATCGCCGACGAGATCGGCTACCCCGTGCTCGTGCGGCCCTCGTACGTGCTCGGCGGGCGCGGGATGGAGATCGTCTACGACGAGCCCTCCCTGGCCCGCTACCTGCAGAACGCCACGGAGGTCTCCCCCTCCCGGCCCGCGCTGATCGACAAGTTCCTCGAGGACGCGATCGAGATCGACGTGGACGCCCTCTACGACGGCGAGGCGCTCTACGTCGGCGGCGTCATGGAGCACATCGAGGAGGCCGGGATCCACTCCGGCGACTCGGCGTGCACCCTGCCCTCGATCACGCTCGGCCCGGACGTGGTCGAGCGGGTGCGCGAGGCCACCCTGGCCATCGCCCGGGGCGTGGGGGTGCGCGGGCTGATCAACATCCAGTTCGCGGTGGCCTCCGACGTCCTCTACGTCATCGAGGCCAACCCGCGAGCCTCGCGCACCGTCCCGTTCGTCTCCAAGGCCACGGGCGTGCAGCTGGCCAAGGCCGCCGCCCTGATCGGCACCGGCACGACCATCGCCGAGCTGCGGGCCCAGGGGCACCTCCCGGAGCGGATGGACGGGTCCACCCTGCCGGCCTCGGCGCCCGTGGCGGTGAAGGAGGCCGTGCTGCCCTTCGCCCGGTTCCGCACGGCCGAGGGCGCCGTCGTGGACTCCCTGCTCGGGCCCGAGATGCGCTCCACCGGCGAGGTCATGGGCCTGGACAAGTACTTCGACACGGCCTTCGCCAAGGCCCAGGCCGCGGCCAACGTGTCCCTGCCCACGTCCGGGCGGATGTTCGTCTCGGTGGCCAACAAGGACAAGCGCTCCTCGATCGCCTACGTGCGGATGTTCCGGGACCTCGGCTTCGAGATCCTGGCCACCGGCGGCACGGCCGAGGTGCTGCGGCGCAACGGCATCGAGTCCACCGTGGTGCGCAAGATCAGCGAGACCGCCCCCGGGGAGCGGACCATCGTGGACCTCATCGGCGACGGGGAGATCGACCTGATCTTCAACACGCCGGCGGGCGGTGCCGCGCGCGGCGACGGCTACGAGATCCGGGCGGCGGCCACGAGCGTGGGCGTGCCCCTGATGACCACGGTCTCCGTGCTCGGCGCCGCCCTCCAGGCGGTCACCGCGCTGCGCTCCTACACGTGGGACGTGACCAGCCTGCAGGAGCACGAGCAGCGGCTGCGCGCCATCGTCGCACCGGCCCAGCCCGAGGCCGTCGGTGCCTGAGGGCCCGGCCGCGCCGCCGCCCGCGCCCGGCCGCGAGCCCTTCGGGGCGCGGCTGGGCCGGGCGATGGACGCGCACGGCCCGCTGTGCGTGGGCATCGACCCGCACCCCGGGCTGCTCGACGCGTGGGGGCTGCCCCGCACCGCGGAGGGGCTGCGCCGGTTCACGCTGACGGTGCTCGAGGCCGCCGCCGGGCACGCCGCCGCCGTCAAGCCCCAGGTGGCGCTGTACGAGTCCTACGGGGCGGCGGGCTTCGCCGTGCTCGAGGAGCTGCTCGGCCGGGCGCGCTCGGCCGGGCTGCTCACGGTGGCCGACGCCAAGCGCGGCGACATCGGCTCCACCATGGAGGCCTACGCCGCCGCCTGGCTGGGGGAGGACTCCCCGCTCGCGGCGGACGCGGTGACGCTCAGCCCCTACCTCGGCTTCGAGTCGCTGCGCCCGGCCCTGGACCTGGCCGCCCGCACGGGCCGCGGCACGTTCGTGCTCGCGCTCACCTCCAACCCGGAGGGGCGCTCCGTCCAGCACGTCGGGGGCCGGGGGTCGGTGGCCCGCGCCGTGTGCTCGGCGGCCGCGGCAGAGAACGACCGGGCCCTCGGGGACGCGGCCGCCGGAGCGGGCCCCCGGCCCGCCCTGGGCCCGTGCGGGCTCGTGGTGGGCGCCACGGTCGGCGACGCGCTGGCGGAGCTCGGGATCGACCTGGCCGGGGTGCGCGGCCCGCTGCTCGCCCCCGGCTACGGCGCGCAGGGCGCCCGCGCCGAGGACCTCCCGGCCGTGTTCGGCCCGGCCTCCGGGCAGGTGCTCGCCACCTCCAGCCGGGCGATCCTGCGTCGGGGCCCGGCCGTGGCCGCGCTGCGGGAGGCGGTCGAGCGCTCCGCCGGGGAGCTGGCGGCGGCGCTGGGCTGAGACCCCGCGGTCCCCGCCGGGCGCACGCCGCGGGCGACACCCCTGGTCACGCCCCGGTCGTGTCGCCTTGCGGCGAATCGTTAATCATGTAGTTTCTTTAGCAAACGGGCTGTCCGTCCTCCTGCGGACGAAGGCTGCAGCCCGTGGCGACGAGGAGGATCTACATGGCACTGCGTCCGTTGACCGACGACGAGCGAGCCGCCGCGAGGGAGAAGGCCACCCGGGCACGGACGGCGCGCGCCGACGTGAAGAAGGGGCTGCGCGAGCGCCGGATGTCGGTGGCCGAGATCCTCGAGCGGGCCGAGCAGGACGAGGCCGTGAGCCGGCTGAAGGTCTCCGACCTGCTCGAGTCCACCCCGGGGATCGGCAAGGTGCGCTCGGCGGCTATCATGGAGCAGATCGGCATCGCCCGCACGCGGCGACTGCGCGGGCTCGGGGTGCACCAGCGCAAGGCGCTCATCGAGTACCTCGACCGCTGAGCCCGGCCGGCGGGTGCGGGGGGCGGGGCGCGATCCGGTAGATTGGGGTGTTCCCCACCCCGTTCCCAGGAGGATGCCCGTGAGTCCCGACGCGCCCCGCGCCGCGCGCCCGTCCCTGACCGTGCTCGCCGGACCCACGGCCGTGGGCAAGGGCACGGTCTCGACCTACGTCCGGGACCACTACCCGCAGGTGTGGCTGTCCGTCTCGGCGACCACCCGGGCCCCGCGCCCGGGGGAGGTCGACGGGGTGCACTACTTCTTCGTCTCCGACGAGCAGTTCGACGCGATGGCCCGCGACGGGCAGCTGCTCGAGTGGGCCGTGGTGCACAACTCCCACCGCTACGGCACGCTGCGCTCCACCGTGGAGCAGGCGCTGGAGCGCGGGAGCTGCGTGCTGCTGGAGATCGACCTGCAGGGCGCACGCCAGATCCGCACCACCATGCCGGAGGCCAACTTCGTGTTCCTCGCCCCGCCCAGCTGGGACGAGATGGTGGCCCGGCTGGTGGGCCGGGGCACCGAGACGCCCGAGGAACAGCGGGTGCGGCTCGAAACCGCTAAACTGGAACTCGCGGCCGAGCCGGAGTTCGATCACACCGTCGTCAACGACCGCGTCGAGCGCGCCGCCGCCGAACTCGTGCAGCTCATGGGGGTCGACCCCGAGCAGGCACCCTGATACCCGTCCACCGCGTTTGGAGCAATCGCTTGTCTACCCACACCGAAGGCATCATCAACCCGCCGATCGACGCCCTGCTGAAGAAGTCCGACTCCAAGTACGGACTCGTGATCTTCGGCGCCCGTCGCGCCCGGCAGATCAATGCCTACTACTCGCAGCTGCACGAGGGCCTGTTCGAGTACGTCGGTCCCCTCGTCGACACGCAGCTCAACGAGAAGCCCCTGTCCATCTCCTTCCGTGAGATCGACGAGGGCCTGATCGAGGGACGCCCGGTGGAGCACGCCGGCTTCGCCGAGAACGGCCAGCTCACCACCGAGGCGGACCTCGCCGCCGACGTCTTCGGCGCGGACTTCTTCGCCCAGGGCACGGAGGAGGACTTCTCCGCCGGCGCTCCGTTCTCCGACGAGGCCACCGTGGACTTCTCCGCGGGCGGGACCCCCCTCGAGCCGCTGGGCGACCTGCCCGGCAGCGGCGAGGACAACCCGGCCAACGGCGCCGGCGACGCCGCCGACGCCGCCCCGGAGGAGCCGGGCCGGGAGCCCGGGGACCTCCAGGACCTGTGAGCCGGCCCCGGCCCGTGCGGCGGGGCGGCACGGCGTGAAGGTCGTCCTCGGCATCGGCGGGGGCATCGCCGCCTACAAGGCGGCGCTGCTGCTGCGCCTGTTCACCGAGGGCGGCCACACGGTCGTGCCCGTGCCCACCGAGGCCGCGCTGCGTTTCGTCGGCGCCCCCACGTGGGAGGCGCTCTCCGGGCAGCGGGTCAGCACCGGGGTGTTCGAGCGGGTGGACGAGGTCAACCACGTCCACCAGGGGCAGAGCGCCGACCTCGTCGTCGTCGCCCCCGCGACCGCGGACCTCCTCGCGCGCGCGGCCCACGGGCTCGCCGACGACCTGCTGACCACCACGCTGCTGGCCACCCGCGCCCCTGTGCTGTTCGCCCCGGCGATGCACACGGAGATGTGGCTGAACCCGGCCGTGCAGGCCAATGTCGCGACCCTGCGCGCCCACGGGCACACCGTCCTGGAGCCCGCCGTGGGCCGGCTGACGGGGCCCGACACCGGCCCCGGCCGACTGCCCGAGCCCGAGGCCATCCACGCCGCCGCCCTGCGCCTGGCCGGGAGCGGCGGGACCGCCGACGGCCCGCTCGCGGGGACGCGGGTGCTGGTCAGCGCCGGCGGCACCCGCGAGCCGCTGGACCCGGTCCGCTTCCTCGGCAACCGCTCCTCCGGCAAGCAGGGCGTGGCCGTCGCGGCCGCCGCCCGGGACGCCGGCGCCGAGGTCGTCCTCGTGGCCGCGCACCTCGAGACCTCCGTCCCGGCCGGCGTGGAGGTCGTGCACGCCGGCACGGCCGAGCAGCTGCGCCGGGCGTGCGTGCGGGCGGCCGCGCGGGCCGACGTCGTGGTGATGGCCGCCGCCGTGGCCGACTACCGCCCGGCCCGGGTCGCCGACGCGAAGCTGAAGAAGGCCGAGGACGGCTCCAACCCCGTGCTGGAGCTCGTGCGCAACCCCGACGTCCTGCGGGAGCTCGTGGACCTGCGCAACACCGCCCGGCGCCGCCAGCTCCTCGTGGGCTTCGCCGCCGAGACCGGCGACGCCGAGACCGACCCGCTGACGTTCGGGCGCCGGAAGCTCGTGCGCAAGGGCTGCGACCTGCTGGCCGTCAACCACGTGGGGGAGAACCTGGTCTTCGGCCAGGACACGACCGCGCTGACCGTGCTCAGCGCGGCCGGCGGCCCCGAGCAGCTGCTCGAGGGCCCCAAGGACGAGGTCGCCCGCGGGCTCGTCGAGCGGATCGCCCAGGAACTGGCCGGCGTCCGCGGCTGACCCGCCCGCGCCGGGCGGCCCGGCGCGGGCGGCCGCGCTGTGCCGTCCGGGGCAAACGGTAGTGTGGTCTCCCGTGAGCGAGACGACCCAGCACCTGAGACTGTTCACCTCCGAGTCCGTCACGGAGGGACACCCCGACAAGATCTGCGACCAGATCAGCGACTCGATCCTGGACGACCTCCTGCGCCAGGACCCCGAGTCCTCCGTGGCCGTCGAGACCATGGTGACCACGGGGCTGGTCCACGTGGCCGGGGAGGTGAAGACCCGCGGTTACGTCGAGATCCCCAACGTGGTGCGCAAGACGCTGCTGGACATCGGCTACAACTCCTCCGTGCACGGCTTCGACGGCGAGTTCTGCGGGGTGTCCATCAGCGTGGGGGAGCAGTCCCCCGAGATCTACGAGGGCGTCTTCCAGTCCCTCGAGGTCCGCGAGGGCACCGCCCGGGACGCCCGCGACGCGCAGGGCGCCGGGGACCAGGGCATCATGTTCGGCTACGCCTCGGACGAGACAGAGGTGCTGATGCCGGCGCCGATCCACATCGCCCACCGCCTCTCCGAGCAGCTCGCGCGCGTGCGCAAGACCGCCGTGCTGCCCGGGCTGCGCCCCGATGGCAAGACCCAGGTCACCCTCGGCTACGACGGCCACCGGCCGGTGGCCGTGGACACCGTGGTGGTCTCCTCCCAGCACGTCGAGGGCTACGACCTCGACCAGCTGGCCTCGGACCTCCGGCAGAGCGTGATCACCCCCGTGCTCGAGGAGACCGGGCTGGACCTGTCCGGGACCAAGGTCATCATCAACCCCGCCGGCAACTTCGTGCGCGGCGGGCCCGTGGGAGACGCGGGGCTGACCGGGCGCAAGATCATCGTGGACACCTACGGGGGCATGGCCCGCCACGGCGGCGGCGCCTTTTCCGGCAAGGACCCCTCGAAGGTCGACCGCTCCGCCGCCTACGCGATGCGCTGGGTGGCCAAGAACGTGGTGGCCGCAGGGCTCGCCGACCGGGTGGAGGTGCAGGTCGCCTACGCGATCGGGCGCGCCGCCCCGGTCGGGCTCTACGTCGAGACGTTCGGCACCGCGCACGTCGACCCCGTCCGGATCGAAGGGGCCATCCGCGAGGTCTTCGACCTGCGCCCGCTGGCCATCATCGAGGACCTCGAGCTCAAGCGCCCGATCTACGCGCGGACCGCCGCGCACGGGCACTTCGGCCGCCTCGACCCGGAGTTCACCTGGGAGCGCACCGACCGCGTCGCGGACCTGCGGTCGGCCGCCGGGCTCTGAGCATGGCCCCGGAGGATGCCGAGGCCGCCGCGGAGGCCCCGCGGCAGCTGTCGCTCCTCTCGGGCTTCCCGCCCCGCCCGCCGCGACCCGACACCAAGGGCGTGGGCGCCGCGCTGCCGGCCGAGCACGACCCCGTGGCCCGGGTGCTGCTGGACACCCACGTCCCGCACCTGGACCGGGTCTTCGACTACGCCGTGCCCGCCGAGCTGTCGGACGCGGCCGTGCCGGGGGTCCGGGTCAAGGTCGGCTTCGGGGGCCAGGAGCTGACCGGCTACGTCCTCGAGCGCGTCGCGGACTCCGAGGTCATGGCCCGGATCCAACCCCTGCGCCGGGTGCTCTCGCCCCTGCCCGTGCTGAGCCCCGAGATCGCCCGGCTGGCCGAGGACGTGGCGGCACGCGCGGCCGGCACCACCGCCGACGTCGTGCGGGTGGCCGTCCCCCCGCGGGTCGCCCGCGTCGAGAAGGAGCTCGAGCAGCGCCTGGCCGAGACACCGGGGCACTCCACCGGGCTGTCCCCGCACGCGCCGGGACCCTCCCACGACGCCGCCCTGGCCGACTACACCGGCGGCCCCGGCTTCCTGGCCGAGCTGGCCGCCGGCGGTGCCCCGCGCGCGGTCATCGAGGTGCTGCCCTCCCACCCCGCCCACGACTGGACGGACGTGCTGGCCGCGGCGATCGGCGCCGCCTGGCGGGCCGGACGCGGCGCGGTGGCCGTCGTGGCCGACCAGAAGGCCCTGGCCCGGCTCGAGCGCTCGGTCGTGGACGAGATCGGGGCGGAGCACCTCGTGCGGCTGCACGCCGAGGACGGGCCCACCCCGCGCTACCGGGCGTTCCTCGCCGCCGCGACCGGGCAGGTCCGGGTGGTCCTGGGCACCCGCTCCGCCGCCTACGCGCCGGTGGACGACCTCGGACTCGTGGCCTGCTTCGACGACGGCGACGAGAACCTCGTGGAGCAGCGAGCGCCCTACCAGCACGTGCGCGACGTGCTGCTGCTGCGGGCCGGGCGCAGCGGGTGCGCGGCGCTGTTCGCGGGGCACGCCGTGAGCCCGGAGGCGCAGCGGCTCGTGGCCTCCGGATGGGCCCGGCGGCTGGCCCCCGGGCGGGACGTGCTGCGCGCCCACATGCCCCGGATCGTCTCGACCGCCGACTCCTTCCACGCCGCCCGGGACCCGCTGGCCTCCCGGGCCCGGCTGCCCGAGACGGCCTACCGCGCGGCCCGCGAGGGCCTCGAGCGGGGCCCGGTCCTGGTGCAGGTCGCCCGCGCCGGCTACGCCCCGCACCTGGCCTGCGAGCGCTGCCGCGAGCCGGCCCGGTGCACCTCCTGCGACGGGCCCCTCGGGGTGGTCTCCCGCCGCGGGGTGCCGCGGTGCGGGTGGTGCGGGCGCTCGGCGCACTCCTGGGCCTGCGCCGCGTGCGGGTTCCGGCGGATGCGGCTGGTCACCGTCGGGGCGCTGCGCACGGCGGAGGAGCTCGGGCGGGCCTTCCCGCAGGTGCCGGTCGTGGCGTCCTCGGGCGAGGCCGTGCGCGCGGACGTGCCCGGCGGCCCGGCGCTCGTGGTCGCCACCCCGGGCGCGGAGCCGGTGGCGGAGGGCGGCTACGCGGCGGCCCTGCTGCTGGACGGCAACCAGATGCTGATGCGCCCGGCCCTGCGCGCGGCGGAGCAGACGCTGCGCCGCTGGTTCAACGCCGCGGCGCTGGTGCGCCGGGCCCGCGACGGCGGGGTCGTGGTGGTCACCGCCGAGCACGAGAGCGCCGTGGGCGCGCTCGTGCGCTGGGACCCGGCCGGCCACGCCGAGCGGGAGCTGGTGGAGCGCCAGAGCCTCGGGCTGCCCCCGGCGGTGCGCTCGGCGGCCCTGACCGGGCCGGCCGCGGCGGTCGCGGCCTTCCTGGCCGACCTCGAGCTGCCCGACGCCGTGCGGGTGATCGGGCCCACGCCGCTGGAGGACCACGACCCGGGCGCGGCCGGCGAGCCGGCCCCGCACCGGGTGTTGCTGTTCTTCGGCTACGGCGCCGCGGGAGAGGTGACCCGGCGGCTGCGGGCCGCCCGGGCGAAGGCCTCCGCGCTGCGCAAGCACCCGCCCGTGCACGTGCGCTGCGACGTCACCGACCTGCTGTAGCCGGGCCCGGACCGCTTGGCCGGTCCGGCCCGAGGTCGGCCTTCTCGAACAGCGCGGCCGTGCCGATGCCCCCGGCGGAGCTGATCATCGCCAGCAGCAGGCTCCCGGCGGGCAGGGCCTGCGCCCTCGCGAGCAGGCGGACCACGGACACCGCCCCGGAGGCCCCGTAGGCGTGGCCGAGGGCGAGGGCGCCGCCGTCCGCGTTGAGCGTCCCCTCGTCGAGCCCGAGCAGGTCCGCGCAGGCGAGCACCTGCCCGGCGAAGGCCTCGTTGAACTCGACCGCGGCCAGCCGGCCCGCCGCCAGGCCCTGCTCGTCCAGCAGCGCCCGGGCGGCCACGGCGGCGCCCAGGCCCAGCCGGGCCGGGTCCACCCCGACGGTCGCCGCCCCGCGGAAGGCGAGTCCCGTGCGCAGGCCCAGCTCCCGCGCCGTGGCGGGCACGGTGACCAGGACGGCGGCCGCTCCGTCCGCGTCGGGGCAGGAGTTGCCGGCCGTCACCGTCCCGCCGGTCTCGAACGCGGCGGGGAAGCGTGCGAGCAGCGCCGCGTCCAGGCGACGCCGCGGGCCGTTGTCGGCGCCCACCGGCCCGTGCGCGCCGGGCACCGGCACGAGCTCGCCCGCGAACGTCCCCGCGTCCGCCGCGGCCAGGGCCCGCCGGTGGCTGCGTAGGGCGTAGGCGTCCTGCCGGGCGCGGCCGATCCCGTGCTCGCGGGCGACGGTCTCCGCGGCCGCGCCCATGTCGGGGTCGCCCAGGTGCTCCGGGGCGAACCGGGCGCGGCGGTAGAAGTCGACGCCCCCGTCCGCCCGCCGCCGTCCGCGCACGGGCGCGGTGCTGATGCTCTCCGCCCCGCCGGCCAGGAAGGCGCGGCCGGCCCCCGCCCGGGCGAGCCGGCAGGCCAGCACGACGGCGTCCAGGCCCGAGCCGCACTGCCGGTCCACCGTGACCCCCGGCACGGACAGCGGCAGCCCGGCCTCGAGGGCCGCGAGCCGGGCGAGGTTGCCACCGGCGCCGACGGCGTTGCCCACCACGACGTCGGAGACCTGCGCGGGGTCCAGCCCGGAGTCCTCCAGCAGGCGGCGGAGCACCGGGGCCAGCAGCCGGTGCACGGGCACGCCGTCGAACAGGGTCCCCGAGCGCGCGAGGGGCGTGCGCCGGCCCAGCACCAGCAGCGGCGCCGAGGGATCGGCCGGGAAGCCGGGTGCGGGATCAGCCGAGGGGGCGGACACGGCGGTCTCCGTCGAGGACCCAGTCCCGGAACAGCCCGCGGCTGAGCTTGCCGCTGCCGGTGAGGGGCAGCTCGTCGAGCGCGACGTAGTGCCGGGGGCGCTTGGCGGGCGCCAGCGCCGACGCCACGCCGTCCTGGAGCCGGCGCCGGCTCAGCCGGCCGTGGGCGGGGACGACCCCGGCCACCACCCGCTGCCCGCGGGCCCCGTCCGGCATCCCGGTCACGACGGCGTCGGCCACCCCGGGCACCGCCGCCACCGCCGCCTCGACCTCCTGCGGGTAGACGTTGTGCCCGCCGGTGACGACCATGTCCGCGCTCCTCCCCAGCACGTGCAGCTGTCCGTCGCGCAGGAAGCCCCGGTCGCGCACGGTGGCCATCCCGCCGAGCTCGCCGAAGGCCCGGCCGTCGTCGCCCCAAAGGTAGCCGTCGCAGACCAGGCGCGAGCGCACGCAGACGGTGCCGGGCGTCCCCTCCGGCACCGGGCGGCCGTCGTCGTCGAGGACGGCGAGCTCCACGCCGGGGAAGGCGGCGCCCACGCCGGTGCCCGGCGCCGCGGCGGGCTGCCCGGGTCCGCGGCGGCGGGCGGCGACGAAGCCGAGCTCGGCGGCGCCGTAGTACTCCCAGAGCGTCGCCCGCGGGGCCCACCGGCGCGCCGCCTCCTCCGTGCGCCGGTCCAGCTTCTGCCCGGCGCACACGATCGCCGTGAGCCCGCCGGCGTCGACGCCGGCGGCGAGGCCGCGCTCCGCGAGCACGCGCAGCGCGGCGGGCACGACGACCAGGCGCGTGATGCCCCGTCCGGTGATCTCCGCGTGGGCCGCGGCGACGTCGAAGCGCGGCAGGGTGGCGAAGCCGGCCCCGGCGTACAGGCACTCGGAGAGGGCGTAGAGGTTCAGGCTGGCCGAGAGCGGGCCGGGGGCCAGCACGCGGTCGTCGGCGCCCAGCCCGAAGTGCTCGACGGAGGCCTCGAAGGACCGCCGCCAGGAGTCCCGGCTGCGGCGGAAGCCCTTCGGCACGGCGGTGGTGCCCGAGGTCAGGCCGATCAGGAAGGAGGACGCGGGATCGCCGTCGCGCAGGCGCGCCGGGGCGGGCGCTGCGGGCAGGCGGCGGGCGGCGCGCCGCAGCACGGCCCCGGCCGGCCCGGCCGGCCAGAGCGGGTCCAGCACCGCGCACTCCCGGTCCCCGGCCACCCCCGCGGCCCACCGGACGGCGAAGTCCGTGCCGTTGCCCTGCCGCAGGACGCCCGAGGGCGCGCCCGAGGCGGCCAGGGCCGCGGCCCGGGCGACCAGCGCCCGCCAGCTCAGCTGCTCGGCGCCGCAGACGACGGCGAGCTCCTCCGGGCGCTCCTCGGCCCAGCGCGCCACGCGGTCCAGAAAGGGCATGCCCTCATCCTAGGGGCCCCCGGTGCGGCGAGCCGGAGTCCGGGGCCGCACCCCCGGGGGTCTTGGCGTGCGCCCCGCGGTGTGGTGGGCTGGGTCCGGGCGGTCCCGAACCGCCGCCACCGTCCTGGGAGGTCACCGTGGGAGAAGAGGTCCGGTCCCGCAGCTACACGCGCGAGGAGCGCCAGCGCTACCGGGAGAAGGTGCGCCAGGACCTCGACGTCTTCGAGCTCATGCTCCGCCGCAGCGCCTTCGAGTTCGACCGGCCCATGACCGGGCTGGAGATCGAGCTGAACCTCGTCGACGAGCACTTCGAGCCGGCCTTCTCCAACGCGGAGGTGCTCGCGGCGATCGCCGATCCCGGCTACCAGACCGAGCTCGCCCGCTACAACATCGAGCTCAACGTGCCGCCGCGGCCACTGCCCGGGCGGGCCGCGCTGGAGCTCGAGGAGGAGCTGCGCGCCTCGCTCAACGAAGCGGACGCCCGGGCCCGGGCAACGGGCTCGCGGATCATGGCGATCGGGATCCTCCCGACGATCATGCCCGAGCACTACGAGCGGGAGTGGATCAGCGACAACAACCGCTACACCGCGCTCAACGACTCGATCTTCGTGGCCCGCGGCGAGGACATCCGCCTGGACCTCCAGGGCCCGGGCGGGGAGCGGGTCGAGACCTGGTGCGACTCGATCGCCCCGGAGTCGGCCTGCACGAGCGTCCAGCTGCACCTGCAGGTGGCGCCGTCGGAGTTCGCGGGCCACTGGAACGCCGCCCAGGCGCTGTCCGCCCCGCAGGTCGCGCTCGCCGCGAACAGCCCGTTCTTCTTCGGCCGGCGCCTGCACGCCGAGACCCGGATCGCGCTGTTCCGGCAGGCCACGGATACCCGGCCGGTCGAGCTGAAGAACCAGGGCGTGCGGCCGCGGGTGTTCTTCGGCGAGCGCTGGATCACCTCGGTCTTCGACCTGTTCGAGGAGAACGTCCGCTACTTCCCGGCGCTGCTGGCCGAGTGCTCCGACGAGGACCCCGCGGCCGAGCTCGCGGCGGGGCGGGCGCCGCGCCTGGCCGAGCTGCGGCTGCACAACGGGACGGTCTACCGGTGGAACCGCCCGATCTACGACGTCGTCGGCGGGGTGCCGCACCTGCGGGTGGAGAACCGCGTGCTGCCCGCCGGGCCCACGATCGCCGACGTGCTGGCCAACGCCGCCTTCTACTACGGCGCGGTCCGCGTCCTGGCCCGGCAGGAGCGCCCGGTGTGGACGCGGATGAGCTTCGCGGCGTGCGCCGAGAACTTCTCCCGGGCGGCGCGGGACGGGATGGACGCCCGCCTGTACTGGCCGGGGTTCGGGGAGCTGAGCGTGGACGAGCTCGTGCTGCGCCACCTGCTGCCCCTGGCGCACCAGGGCCTGGAGGAGTGGGGCGTGGCCCCGGAGGTCCGGGAGCGCTACCTGGGCATCGTCGAGGCCCGCGCCGTCGCGGGGGTCAACGGCGCCACCTGGCAGACGAGCGCGGTCGAGCGGCTCGAGGAGCGGGGCGCGGACCGGCGCACCGCGCTGCGGGCCATGCTGGCCCACTACGCGGAGCACATGGCGGCGAACGCGCCCGTGCACACCTGGCCGTTGCCCTGAGCCCGGACGGGACGGGCGGCGCTCAGCGGCGGGCGGAGCGCCGCTCGTGCACGCCCCGGGCGACCCCGAGCAGCTCGCGCGCGGAGTCGGCCCAGGACCAGGCCCGGGCCCGGTCGAGGCCGGCCAGCACCTGCGCCCGGGCCCGGGCCGGGTCCTCCAGGGCGCGGACCGCCGCGGCGAAGCCGGCGTCGTCGTCGGGGGCGGCGTAGGCGGCGGCGTCCCCGGCGACCTCCCGGAAGATCGGCAGGTCGCTGCACACGACCGGCGTCCCGGCCGCGAGGGCCTCCACGACGGGCAGCCCGTAGCCCTCGGCCCGGGACGCCGTCAGCAGCGCCGCGGCCCGTCCGAGCAGGGCCGTGTACTCGGCCTCGTCGACGCCGTCGTGGAAGACGACGTGCGCCCCGGCCGGGACGAGGGCCTCCAGCTCGGCGCGGCGGGCCGGGGAGATCCGGGAGAGCAGGTGCAGCTCGTGCCCGGGCAGCCGGCCCGCCGCGCGCACCAGGGTCTCCACGTTCTTGTAGGGCAGGAACGAGCCCATGTAGAGCAGCACCCGCCGCCGCCGCGGCAGCCGCTCCAGGGCCTCCGCGGGCTCCAGCACGGAGCCGGGCCGCGGGGCGTTGGGCACCACGTGCACGGGCCGGCGGGTGAGCCGGTGGGCCGCGATGAGCTCACGGGTGGTGCGGGAGACGGTCACCACGGCGTCGGCGCGGTCCAGCAGCAGCCGCTGCGGCCACCACGCCCGGTGGTAGAGCCGCCAGCCGGCGCGCACCGCCGCGGGCAGGTCCCCGGGCGGGGTGGGGTGGTCGTAGTAGATGAGGTCGTGCAGGGTCAGGATCAGCCCGTGGCGCCGGCCGGCCGAGCCCATCGTCTGCATGGGGGAGAACACGACGTCGGGCGCGTACCGTCCGACCACCAGGGCCGTGGCCGCCTCGGCCGCCGACACGGGGGAGGGCCCCGTCAGGTGCGGGACCGGCGGGAGCATCCCCAGCTGCCGCGGATCGCTCACCAGCATCGCCAGGTCCAGGTCGGGGACGTCCGCCGCCAGCCCGGCCATCGCCTCGATCAGTCCCGCCCCGTAGCGGCTGATCCCGTCGTGGCGGCCGATCCGGGTGTACCGGGCGTCCATGAGCAGCCTCACCGGCGCCGCCCCCGCCGCACGATGCGCTGCAGCCCGGTGAACTGGGTGGTGTTGGGGGACGCCAGGTCCGCCGCGGGCAGCTGCTCGTGCAGCTCCACCGGCTCCGGGGCGGGGGAGGTCAGGAACTCGTGCACCAGCTCGGCCGTGCGCCCGGGCGCCTCGTAGTGGATCAGGTGGCCCACGCCCTCGAGCACCTCCAGCCGGTGCCGGGGGATCCAGGTGGCCATCCGCCGCTGCGCGGCCACGGAGCCCAGCGGGTCCTGGGCGCCCACGACCAGCAGGGTCGGCATGGTCAGCTGCATCGCGACCTCCGCGACCGTGTGCGAGACCGACGACCCGTAGGCCTCCAGCAGCACGTCCCGGTCGGCGAACGACGAGAAGTAGGCCCGGTGCTGATGACGCACGTACCCGCGCACGCGCGGGTCCTCCGAGGCGGTCATCACGGACGTCATCGCGTCCGTCACCAGCCCGCTCGACAGCAGCCGCCGGCCCAGCCGCCGCGGCAGCACGCGGCCCAGCCGGTAGTAGCCCGCCGTGAGCCGGCTCAGCAGCGCCTGCCCGCCCTCCAGGGCCGGCTCGCAGATGGGGTTGACCAGCACGAGCCGCTCCACCATCGCCGGGTGCGCCGCGGCGAAGTGCGCGGCCACCACCGACCCGAAGGAGTGGCCCAGCACCACGATGCCGCGCCGGGTCCCGCCGTCGCGCACGGCGCCGTCGGTCAGGGCCTCGACGAAGCGGCGCAGGAACTCCGCGTACCCCGTGACGTCGTGGCGCCGGTCCGGGAAGCGCTCCGAGCGGCCGAAGCCGGGCAGGTCGGGCACGACGACGTGGTAGCGCGAGCGCAGCCGGTCGGCGAGCAGCTGCAGCCCGTGGTGGTCCCCCCGGAACCCGTGTACCAGCACGAGCAGCGGCTTCGGCGACCGGTCGACGTCGTAGAACCAGTAGCGCACCTTGTGCCCGTCCAGCACCAGGCTGCGCCGCTCGGCGTACGGGTTCTGCACCGCGCTGCCCGGCACGCCCTCGTCCGGCCCCTCCTCCTGCGCGCCGGTCCCTGCCGCCATGATGCCCTGCCCTCCCTGCGGGGCCCGCGAGCGCCCGGTGCGTCCCGGCCCGCTGTCGATGCTAGCGGCTGCGCCCGGGCGCTCGCGGGCGGGGCGCGGGGTGCCGCTGGGCTAGGATGGGACGGATTCCACCACCGTCGGCGCACCGCCGGGCTCCTGTGATGCCCGGGTGCCGCCCACGCGACCGCGCGCGGCCCGTCCCGGGGCCGGCGGCGGTCGACGACCGCGAAGGCGAGGACCGTGACCGAACAGCAGCACACGACCGAGAGCACCGGGTACGACTTCCGCGCCATCGAGGCGGCGTGGCCGTCGTTCTGGGCGGAGCAGAAGGTCTACGAGCCGCTCGACGACGGCTCCCGGGAGCGGCGCTACGTGCTGGACATGTTCCCGTACCCCTCGGGCGACCTGCACATGGGCCACGCGGAGGCGTTCGCGATGGGCGACGTCGTGGCCCGGTACTGGCGCCAGCGCGGCTACGACGTGCTGCACCCGATCGGCTGGGACTCCTTCGGGCTGCCCGCGGAGAACGCCGCGATCAAGCGCGACGCCCACCCGGCGGAGTGGACCTACGCCAACATCGCGACGCAGAAGGCCTCCTTCCAGCGCTACGCCATCAGCGCGGACTGGACCCGGGAGATCCACACCTCCGACCCCGAGTACTACCGGTGGACGCAGTGGCTGTTCCTGCAGTTCCACGCCAAGGGCCTGGCCTACCGGAGGAACTCCCCGGTCAACTGGTGCCCCAAGGACCAGACGGTGCTGGCCAACGAGCAGGTCGTCAACGGCGCGTGCGAGCGCTGCGGCACCCCGGTGACGAAGAAGGCCCTGAACCAGTGGTACTTCAGGATCACCGACTACGCGGACCGGCTGCTCGACGACATGGCCGCGCTCGAGGGCCACTGGCCCGAGCGGGTGCTGGCCATGCAGCGCAACTGGATCGGCCGCTCCGAGGGCGCCCACGTGCGCTTCGCGATCGAGGGCGCCGGCGAGGACGGGGCCGACCGCGAGGTCACCGTGTTCACGACCCGCCCCGACACCCTGCACGGCGCCACGTTCTTCGTGGTCGCCGCCGACGCCCCGCTGGCCGGGGAGATCGTCGCGCCCGAGCACGCCGAGGAGCTCGCCGCCTACCGCGAGCAGGTCAAGGCGCTGTCCGACATCGAACGCCAGGCCACCGACCGGCAGAAGACCGGGGTGTTCCTGGGCCGCCACGCCGTGAACCCGCTGACCGGGGAGAAGCTGCCCGTGTGGGCCGCGGACTACGTGCTGGCCGACTACGGCACCGGCGCGATCATGGCCGTGCCCGCCCACGACCAGCGCGACCTCGACTTCGCCCGCACCTTCGACCTGCCCGTGCGCGCGGTCCTGGACACCGGCGAGGAGGACCCCGCCGTCACCGGGATCGCCACGACGGGCGAGGGCACACTGGTCAACTCCGGCGAGCTCGACGGGCTGGAGAAGACGCAGGCCATCGAGCGGGCCATCGGCATCGTCGAGGCCGCCGGCACCGGCAACCGGCAGGTCAACTTCCGGCTGCGCGACTGGCTGCTGTCCCGCCAGCGCTTCTGGGGCGCGCCCATCCCGATCGTGCACTGCCCGGACTGCGGCGAGGTGCCCGTGCCCGAGGACCAGCTGCCCGTGCGCCTGCCCGACGACCTGCGCGGCGAGCAGCTCGCGCCCAAGGGCCGGTCCCCGCTCGCGGCGGCCGAGGACTGGGTCAACGTCGCGTGCCCCGCCTGCGGCGGGCCCGCGCTGCGGGACACCGACACCATGGACACGTTCGTGGACTCCTCCTGGTACTACTTGCGCTTCGCCTCCCCGAACGACGAGAACGCCGCGTTCGACCTCGGGGAGGCCCGCAAGTGGCTGCCCGTGGACCAGTACGTGGGCGGGGTCGAGCACGCGATCCTGCACCTGCTCTACTCCCGGTTCTTCACCAAGGTCCTGTTCGACCTCGGCCTCGTCGACTTCACGGAGCCGTTCAAGGCCCTGCTGAACCAGGGTCAGGTGCTCAACGGCGGCAGGGCCATGTCCAAGTCCCTGGGCAACGGCGTGGACCTGGGCGAGCAGCTCGACGAGTTCGGCGTCGACGCCGTGCGCCTGACCATGGTCTTCGCCTCCCCGCCCGAGGACGACGTGGACTGGGCCGACGTCTCCCCGCAGGGCTCCCAGAAGTTCCTCGCCCGCGCCTGGCGCCTGGCCCAGGACGTCACGAGCGCGCCCGGCGAGGACCCCGCGCCCGGTGACCAGGCCGTGCGCCGCGCCACCCACCGCGCCGTGGACGACGCCACCCAGCTGCTGGACGCCGGGAAGTTCAACGTGGTCGTCGCCAAGACCATGGAGCTCGTGAACGTGGTCCGCAAGGCCATCGACTCGGGCTGCGGTCCGGCCGACCCCGCCGTGCGCGAGGCCGTCGAGGCCGTCGCGGTCGTCCTCTCCCTCGTCGCCCCGTACACCGCCGAGGACATGTGGCACACCCTGGGCCACGAGGGCTCCGTCGTCGTCGCCGGCTGGCCCGAGGTCGACCCGCAGCTGCTGGTGGACGACACCGTGACCGCCGTCGTGCAGATCAAGGGCAAGGTCCGGGACCGGCTCGAGGTGCCCGCCGACATCGGCGAGGACGCCCTGCGCGAGCTCGCGCTGGCCTCGGAGACGATCCGGCGGCAGCTGGGCGACGCCGAGATCCGCAAGGTCGTCGTGCGCGCGCCCAAGCTCGTCAACATCGTGGCCTGACCCGGGCCCACCCGGGCACCGCCGGGGGATGACCCGGCGCCCGCACTGCACCGGCCTCGGTGCCGCCGGGACCGTCCCCACGGGGGCCGGTCCCGGCCCCCGCACCCGCCCGGACGGACTTGGCTGGGGCCATGACCGGCACCGTGCCCCGCGACCGACACCGCGCGTCCTCCAACGACTCCACCGCCCCCGGGCGACCACGCACGCCCCGGCCCGGCGCTCCGGCCGAGCGGCTGGCCGCGCTCCTGGCCGAGGCGGCGCCCGGCACCGCGCCCGGGGACCCGGCGGACGCGGGGAGCACCGCCGGCCTGCGCACCGCCGGTCCGGCAGGCACTGCCGGCCGCGGGACCGCCGCCGAAACCGGGAGCACGCCCGGCGGGGATCGGTCCCGCCGGAGCGGAGCGGACGGGCCGCCGGGCGCGGACCCCGCCCACCGCTGGGAGACCACTGCCCGGACCCGGGTCCCGTCGTCGCTGCTGCTGCTCGCGACGGCGGCGGTGGCCGGGCTGGCCTGGTTCGTGCTGGGCCCCGGCGCCCCGGATGACGGAGCGGGCGAGGACGGGGGCGCCGCCCTCGCGGAGGTCGGGGTGCCGGCCCCGGATGCCGCCGGTCCCGCCCCGGGCGCCGCGGCGTCCGGCGCCGCCCAGGGTGCCGCCGCGTCCGCGACGGCGCCCCCCGCGACGGAGGGGTCCCTGCACGTGCACGTGGCCGGGGAGGTGGCCCGGCCCGGTGTGGTCGAGCTCGAGCCCGGCGCCCGGGTGGTCGACGCCGTCGAGGCCGCCGGCGGGCTCACGGACGCCGCCGCCGGCACCGTGAACCTCGCCGCGCCCGTGACGGACGGTCAGCAGGTCCTCGTCCCGGACGCCGCCGCACCCGCGCCCGGTCCCGCCCCCGCGGGCGCCGCGGCGGGACCGGCGGCCGGCTCCGCCGCCGGGGAAGCGGGCGCCGCGGGCGGTGCCGTCCCGGGCGGACCGCTGAACCTGAACACGGCCACCGCCGCGGACCTCGAGGCCCTGCCCCGGGTCGGGCCGGTGCTGGCCGGGCGCATCGTGGAGTTCCGGGACCAGCACGGCGGATTCACCACCGCCGGCGACCTCGACGCCGTGCCCGGCATCGGCCCCGCCCTGATGGAGGCCCTGCTCCCGCTGGTGACCGTGTGAGGAGCCCCGCCGCCCGCTGGGCCCAGGCCCTGGAGCACCAGGAGCACCGCGACGCCCGCGCCCCGGGCCGCACCTGGGACCTGCGCCTCATCCCCGCCGCCCTGGGGGCCTGGCTCACGGGCCTGCTCGGCACCCACCTGACGCCCGCGGGCACCGCGGTCGCCGGAGCCGGCTACCTCGCCGTCCTCGTGCTCGTCGCCGGTCTCGCCGCGGCGGCCGCCCGGCG
Organism: Kocuria sabuli; assembly: GCF_040981185.1. Taxonomy (NCBI): domain Bacteria; kingdom Bacillati; phylum Actinomycetota; class Actinomycetes; order Micrococcales; family Micrococcaceae; genus Kocuria; species Kocuria sabuli. The sequence continues at coordinate 46,893 of NZ_JAVHZE010000010.1, read as the reverse complement.
CCGGCGCGGCGCCGGGCCCGCCCGGGCCCGGCGGGGACCGCCCTGGTCGGCCGTCGCGCTCAGCGCCCTCGCCGTGGCCGCCGTGCTGCTCAGCGCCGCCGCGGACCGGCACGGGAGCACCCGCGGCGCGCTGGGGGAGGCCCTGGCCGCCGGCGGGACCCTGGTCGTGACCGCCGACGTCACCGGTGCACCCCGTCCTTGGACCGCCCCCGGGGCCTCGGGCGAGGACCGCGCCGGCGTCGTGCTCGACCTCGCCCTCCGGGACCTCACGCACCGGGGGCGCACCGCCCCCGCCGGGGCCACGGTCACCGTCCTCGCCGACGGGAGCGCCTGGTCGGCGCTGGTCCCCGGGCAGCGGATCAGCGCGGTGCTCGGCCCGGCCGGGCAGCCGGGCCCCGGCGACGTGGTGATGCGCGCCGCGGCGGCGCCCACCGTCCTGCCGCCGGCGCCGCCGGCGCCGCGGGAGCGGGTGCGGGAGCGGTTTGTGCTCGCCACCGCCGGGCTGGGCCCCGACGCCGCCGGGCTGCTCCCCGGCATGACGTTCGGCGAGCGCTCCGGTCTCGGCGGGGAGCTGGAGCAGGCCATGCGGGACACCGGCCTCACCCACCTGACCGCCGTCTCCGGCGCCAACTGCGCGCTCGTCACGGCCCTCGCCGGCCACGCGGCGCTGGCCCTCGGTGCCCGCCGCCGCACCTGTCTGCTCGCCGGCCTCGGCGCCCTGGGCGCCTACGTGCTCCTCGTGGGCCCGGACCCCTCCGTCCTGCGCGCCGCCGCCATGGGCGGGCTGGCCGCGCTCAGCCTGCTCACGGGGCGCGCCGCGGTCTCCCTCGCCACCCTCTCGGGCGCGGTCCTCGCCCTCGTCGTGCTCCACCCGGCGCTCGCCGCCGAGTACGGGTTCGTGCTCTCGGTGCTGGCCACCGCGGGGATCGTCGTCACGGGCCGGCCCCTGACCCGGTGGCTCGGCGCCCTGATGCCGGAGGCGCTCGCGGTCGTGCTCGCGATCCCGGCCACGGCCCAGCTGTGGTGCGCCCCGGTGCTCGTGCTGCTCCAGCCCGCCGTGCCCGTCTACGCCCTGCCCGCCAACGTCCTCGCCGCCCCGCTGGTCCCGGCGGTGACCGTGTGCGGTCTCGCGGGCCTGCTCCTGCTGCAGCTGCCGGCCGGAGCCGCGGCGGCACCGCTCCCCCTCACCGCGGGCGGTTGGGGCACGGAGCTGATCGCCGGGACGGCCCGCACCCTGGCCGCGGCCCCCGGGGCTCTGGCCCCGTGGCCGGCGGGCGTGCCGGGCGCGCTGCTGATGGCGGCGGTGAGCGCGGCGGCCGTGGGGGCCGTGCACGTCCTCGACGCGCGACGGCGCCGGCCGGGACCGGTGGCCGGCGTCCTGGCCGGGGGAGCGGCGCCGCCCGCCCTCCCGGAGGAGCACTGGCGGGAACGGGAGCGGCGGCGCCGCCGACGGCGCACGGCGATGGCGGCACTGCTCCTGCTCCTGCTCGGCGCGCTCGCCCTGCGCGCCGCGACGGACGCCCGCCGCCCGCCGCCCCCGTGGGACGCGGTGCTGTGCGACGTCGGGCAGGGCGACGCCGTGCTGCTGCGCACCGCCCCGGGGCGGGCCGTCCTCGTGGACACCGGCCCGGACCCCCGGGCCCTGGAGCGCTGCCTGGAGGGCAGCGGGGTGGAGCACCTGGACCTGGTGGTCCTCACCCACGCCCACGCCGACCACACCGGGGGACTGCCGGCCGTGGGCAGGCACGGCGGCACGGGCGAGGTGTGGTACGCGACCGCCGCCCCGGGCCCGCCCCCGGAGCTGGCCGAGGCCCTGCCTGGCACGGCGGCCCACCGGCCCTCGCCCGGGCTGAGCCGCACGGTGGGCGGTCTGCGCCTGACCGTCCTCGCCCCCGCACCGGCCGCCCCGGGCCGGCGGGGCACCGCGTCGTCCTCGGACGAGAACAACGTCTCCCTCGTCCTGCGCGCCGAGCTCACCGGGCAGGACGGGAGCACGACCTCCTGGCTGCTCGCCGGCGACCTCGAGGAGGAGGGGGCCCGGACTCTGCTGCGCTCGGCCGGGGCGCAGGTGGACGTGGACGTGCTCAAGGTCTCCCACCACGGCGCCCGCAACGGCGGCACCGCGATCATCGACGCGGCCAGCCCGCGCCTGGCGGTCGTCTCCGTGGGCCGGGACAACGACTACGGCCATCCGCACCCGCAGATCCTCGCCCACCTCGAGGACGCCGGGGTGCCCCTCGTGCGCACGGACGAGCACGGCAGCGTGCACCTGCTGCGGGAGGGCGCACGGCTGCGCGCGGTGCCGGCCGAGCGCTAGCGTCCGCCCCGCGGCGCCCCGGAGCCCGGGCCGCGGGCGTCCCGCCGGCCCGGGGCCGGTGCGGCAGGAGCCGGGACGGTCAGCTGCCGCGGATCACCTTGTGCGGGGCGGCCTGGGCCACCGGCTTGATCGTCACGGTGTCCAGGTCCACGTGGTGCGGCAGCTCCACGGCGAAGGCGCACACCTGGGCGACGTCGTCGGCCGTCAGCGGCTTCTCGACCCCCGCGTAGACCGCCTCGGCGGCCTGCTGGTCCCCGCCCAGCCGGTTGAGGGAGAACTCCTCCGTGTGCACGAGCCCCGGGGCGATCTCCACCACCCGCACGTTGTGCTCGGCCTCCTCCAGCCGCAGCGCCTCCGTCATCGCCCGCTCGGCGAACTTCGCCGCGTTGTAGCCGCTCCCGCCCTCGTAGGCCCGGTGCGCGGCCAGGGACGTCAGGTTCAGCACGGTTCCCTCGCCGTTCTCGCGCAGCGCCGGCAGGAACGCCCGGGTGATCCGCATCGTGCCCAGCACGTTGACCTCGTACATCCACGCCCAGTCCTCCGTCCTCGCGTCGGCCACCCGGTCGGTGCCGCGGGCCCCGCCGGAGATGTTCAGCAGCGCGTCCACCCGGCCCTGCTCGGAGAGCACCTGCTCCCGCAGGGCCTCCACCTCGGCGTCGACGGTGATGTCGCACGGGGCCGGGACCGCCCCGGTCTCGCGGGCCAGGGCCTCCAGCCGCTCGGCCCGTCGGGCCACGGCGTAGACGGTCCAGCCGGTGGCGCGCAGCCGCCGGGCCGTGGCCTCCCCGATCCCGGTCGAGGCCCCGGTGACGACCGCGACCTTCCCCGTGTGCGTGCCGGTGCTGTGCTCTTCGGTGCTCGTGTTCTGCGTCATGGGCACCACGGTAGCGAGCCGCCGGGGTGAACGGGGAGCGCCTCCCCGGGACCCGCGGTCACCGGGTCCGCCGCCGGGCCCGCCGGCGGACCGCTCCGGCGCCGGAGCCCGGCGTCCCCGCCCTGCCACGACCGGGCGGGCCGGCCTCGTCCCCGGCCCACGGGATCCGCGGCCCGGGACCGCGCCACCGGTGTCCCGGCCCCGTGAGAAACTGGGCCCGACCCCATCCCGCGGCCCGTCCGGCCGCCACCACAGGAGGACGCGGCCATGACCCCAGCACGGCGCCCCGCACCCGCCGCCGGCCCCACCTGGCGCGACGTCGAACCCGCCCCGCTCGTCCTGCTCACCGGCCCGGAGGACTACCTCGCCGCCCGCGCCCGCGACCGGGTGCGGGCGGCCCTCCGGGACCAGCGCGGTCCCGTGGAGCTGTCCACCGTCGACGCCGCGGCCTACGCCCCGGGACAGCTCGCGGCCCTGGCCAGCCCCTCCCTGTTCGACGACGCCAAGCTCATCCACGTGAGCAACCTCGCCGCCATGAACGACGACTGCCTGGCCGACGGCCTCGCCTACGTCCGGGCGCCGGACCCGGAGGTCGTCGTGCTCTGGGAGCACGGCGGAGGCAACCGGGGGAAGAAGCTGCTCGACGCGCTCAAGGCCGCCGGCGCCGCCGTCGTGGAGTGCAAGCCGCTGAAGAACGACCGCGACAAGACCGACTTCATCGTCACGGAGTTCCGCACCCACCGCCGCCGGATCGACCCCGACGCGGCCCGGGCCCTGGCCGCGGCCGTCGGCAGCAGCACGGCCGAGCTGGCCGCCGCGTGCGCGCAGCTGCTCTCGGACGGACCGGAGAGCATCACGTTCGACGACGTCGAGAAGTACTACGGGGGCCGCGTGGAGGCCACGGCCTTCAAGGTGGCCGACGCCGCCCTGGCCGGCCGCGCGGAGAGCGCGCTCAAGCTCTGGCGCCAGGCCCTGGACACCGGGGTGGACCCCGTCCCGATGGTGGGCGCGCTGGCCGCCAAGCTGCGCACCATCGCGCAGGTCCACGGCACCCGCGGCGGCTCGGGCCAGCTCGCCCAGCGGATCGGCGCCGCCCCGTGGCAGGTCGAGCGGGCACAGGACGAGTCGCGCCGCTTCTCCGAGGAGGACCTGGTGCGCGCGCTGCGGGCGCTGGCCGAGGCCGACGCCCAGGTGAAGGGGGAGGGCCGGGACCCGGCCTACGCCGTGGAGCGGGCGATCACCACGATCGCGCTGTCCGGGCGCCGCTGAGGCCCACGGCCCGGGAGGCCCGCCGGGTGCGGCGGGAGCCGGGCACGACGGAGGCCCCGTCCCTGGAACGGGACGGGGCCTCCGGGCGGACCGCCGGGTGCGGCGGTCACCGTTCGCGGGGAACGGGCGATCAGATCTTGGCGACCAGCTTGGCCAGACCGGACTTCTTGTTGGCCGCGTTGTTCTTGTGCAGCACACCCTTGCTGACGGCCTTGTCGAGCTTGCGGGAGACGACGCGCAGGGCGTCCTGGGCGGTCTCCTTGTCGGCGGCGCTCACGGCGTCGTCGACGCGACGGACGAGCGTCTTCAGCTCGGACTTGTACGCGTTGTTGCGCAGGCGCGACTTCTCGTTGGTGAGGTTGCGCTTCTTCTGGGACTTGATGTTGGCCACGTGAAACTCCTTGGCGGTGGGTGCGGAATTCGGTCAGTGAGGGCAAACAGGCCGGCCATGTGACTGAGTGGGAGTGGGGACGCCCGTGTGGCGACCGTCCTGCGGTGCCCAACGACCAGCGCGGACACACAGCAGAAAAGTCTAGCAGACGTTCGCCCTCCGCCCGGCGGAGGCGCCACGCGTGCGCGCCCCCGTCCGGGCGGGGGCGGAGCCGCTCAGCCGCGGCGGCGGCGCAGCTCCTCGGCGACCTGCCGGAACCGCTCCGCCGGGAGCACGGCGCCCTCCCGGCGGACGTCGGCGGGCAGCACCTGCAGCACGCGGTCCAGCTTCACCTCGGAGGCCCGTCCCCGGCGGTCCCACGGCCCGGTGCCGACGTCCAGGTAGTCGGCGCGGGCGGCGAGGTCTCCGGAGCGGTCGCGGGACGTGAGCATCAGGCACAGCAGGTGCTCCCCGTGCCGGTCGACGACCAGCACGGGCCGGTCCTTGCCGCGGCGGTGGTCCTCCTGGTAGGGCACCCAGGTCCACACGACCTCGCCGGGATCGGGCTCCCCGTCCGGCCGGGGCCGGTGGACGGGGTGCACGGGCCCCGTCCAGTCACCGGGGTAGGGCCGGGAAGGCCGCCCGGGCCGGGTCCCGGAAGGCCGCGGGCGGACGCCCTCGGGGGCGCGGCCCAGGGGCGCACGGCTCCCGGCCGAGCGGCGATAGGCCGCGACGGCGCGGGCGGCGAAGCGCCCCAGGGCGCGCAGGTTCGGCATCATGCGCCCACTCTAGGCGCGGGGCGTGCGCCGTCGTCGTCGGGGACCGGGGCGCGGTGCGGCACGAAATGGCCCCCCACCGCCAAACGTGGGAAACTGGACAGCTGAATCCCCGGCGCGGTCTTCCCGCCGGTAGCCCCAGGACCTGCCGGAAGCGACGATCTCCCGGAGAAAGGACCGCCCGTGTCACCGCTGGCCGTCAACCCCCCGGTTCCCGCCTCGACCGATCCGTCGATCCTGCGCAACTTCTGCATCATCGCCCACATCGACCACGGCAAGTCCACGCTGGCGGACCGGATGCTGCAGGCCACGGGCGTGGTGACCGCGCGGGAGATGAAGGCGCAGTACCTGGACCGGATGGACATCGAGCGCGAGCGCGGGATCACGATCAAGTCCCAGGCCGTGCGGATGCCCTGGAACGTGGCCGGCGAGGACTTCGCCCTCAACATGATCGACACCCCGGGGCACGTGGACTTCACCTACGAGGTCTCCCGGTCCCTGGCCGCCTGCGAGGGCGCGCTGCTGCTGGTGGACGCCGCCCAGGGCATCGAGGCGCAGACCCTGGCCAACCTCTACCTGGCCATGGAGGACGACCTCACGATCATCCCGGTGCTGAACAAGATCGACCTGCCCGCCGCGCAGCCGGACAAGTACGCCCAGGAGCTGGGCAACCTCATCGGCGTGGACGCCGACGACGTGCTGCGGGTCTCGGGCAAGACCGGCGAGGGCGTCGAGGCGCTGCTGGACCGGATCGTCCAGGAGGTCCCGGCCCCGGTGGGCCGGGAGGACGCCCCGTCGCGGGCGATGATCTTCGACTCCGTCTACGACACCTACCGCGGCGTGGTCACCTACGTCCGGGTGGTCGACGGCCGGCTGACCCCGCGCGAGCGGATCAAGATGATGTCCACCGGCGCCCAGCACGAGCTGCTGGAGATCGGCGTCATCTCGCCCGAGCCCAAGCCCACCGAGGGCCTGGGCGTGGGGGAGGTCGGCTACCTGATCACCGGGGTCAAGGACGTGCGCCAGTCCCGCGTGGGCGACACCGTGACCAACCACCAGCGCCCGGCGGCGGAGAACCTGGGCGGCTACGAGGACCCCAAGCCGATGGTCTTCTCCGGGCTGTTCCCGATCGACGGCTCCGACTACCCGGTGCTGCGCGACGCCCTGGACAAGCTCCAGCTCAACGACGCCGCCCTGGTCTACGAGCCCGAGAACTCCGCGGCCCTGGGCTTCGGGTTCCGCTGCGGGTTCCTGGGCCTGCTCCACCTCGAGATCGTCCGGGAGCGCCTGGAGCGCGAGTTCAACCTCGACCTGATCTCCACCGCCCCGTCCGTGAGCTACAACGTCACCCTGGAGGACCGCTCCGAGCGGGTGGTCACGAACCCCTCCGAGTTCCCCGCGGGCAAGATCGCCGAGATCCGCGAGCCCATGGTCGCCGCCACGGTCCTGGCGCCGTCCGAGTTCATCGGCGCCATCATGGAGCTGTGTCAGTCCAAGCGCGGCCAGCTGAAGGGGATGGACTACCTCTCCGAGGACCGGGTGGAGCTGCGCTACCGGCTGCCCCTCGCGGAGATCGTCTTCGACTTCTTCGACCAGCTGAAGTCCCGGACCAAGGGCTACGCGTCCCTGGACTGGAAGGCCGAGGGCGAGGAGGCCGCCGACCTCGTCAAGGTGGACATCCTCCTGCAGGGCGAGCCCGTCGACGCGTTCAGCGCGATCACCCACCGGGACAAGGCCTACTCCTACGGGGTGATGATGACCGGCAAGCTGCGCGAGCTCATCCCGCGCCAGCAGTTCGAGGTGCCCATCCAGGCCGCCATCGGCTCGCGCGTGATCGCGCGCGAGAACATCCGGGCGATCCGCAAGGACGTGCTCTCCAAGTGCTACGGCGGCGACATCTCCCGCAAGCGCAAGCTGCTCGAGAAGCAGAAGGAGGGCAAGAAGCGGATGAAGATGGTGGGCCGGGTGGAGGTGCCCCAGGAGGCGTTCGTCGCGGCGCTGTCCTCCGACGAGGCGAAGGACAAGAAGAAGTAGTGGCCCCCGCCCAGCCCGAGGGGCTGCCCGGACCGCTCGACGGGCGGCTGCCGGCCTCCGCCGCGGAGGGCTCCGCCGAGCGCACGCTCAGCCTCTACGTCCACGTGCCGTTCTGCGCGGTCCGCTGCGGGTACTGCGACTTCAACACCTACACGGCCACGGAGCTCGGCGCCGGGGTCTCCCAGGACGCCTACGCCGCGGACGCCGCCGCGGAGGTGCGATGGGCCCGCCGGGTGCTGGAGGCCTCCGGCGTGGCCGTGCGGCCCCTGCACAGCGTGTTCCTCGGCGGCGGCACCCCCACGCTGCTGCCCGCCGAGGACCTCGCGGCGGTCCTGCACGCGGCGCGGGACACGTTCGGGCTCGCCGAGGGCGCCGAGGTCACCACCGAGGCCAACCCGGACTCCGTGAGCCCGCGGTCCCTGCGGGTGCTGGCCGAGGCCGGGGTGACCCGGGTGTCCTTCGGGATGCAGTCCGCGGCCCCGCACGTGCTCGCCGTGCTCGACCGCACCCACGACCCCGACAACGTCCCCCGGGCCGTCGCGTGGGCCCGCGAGGCCGGGCTGGGCGTCAGCGTGGACCTGATCTACGGCACCCCGGGGGAGTCCCTGGCCGACTGGGAGCACTCGCTGCGCACGGCCGTGGGCTACGCGCCCGACCACGTCTCGGCGTACTCCCTGATCGTCGAGGACGGGACGCGGCTCGCCGCCCGGATGCGGCGCGGGGAGGTCCCGCCGATCGACGACGACGACCAGGCCGACAAGTACGAGCTGGCCGACCGGGTCCTGGGGGACGCGGGCTTCGAGTGGTACGAGGTGAGCAACTGGTCCCGGCCCGCCGGCGGCGCCGACGCCCGGGCCCACCGGAGCCGGCACAACCTCGCCTACTGGCACAACCAGGACTGGTGGGGGATCGGCCCCGGCGCGCACTCGCACGTCGGAGGGACCCGCTGGTGGAACCTCAAGCACCCCGTGCCCTACACGAACCGGGTGCGTGCCGGGCACTCGCCCGCGGCGGGGCGGGAGGTCCTCGACGCGGGCACCCGTCACCTCGAACGGGTCATGCTGGAGGCGCGGATCCGGGACGGGCTGCCCGTGGCGGCCCTCGACGACGACGGGCGCGCCGCGGTGGCCGGGCTGATCGCCGACGGGATGGTGGAACCGGCGCAGGCGCTGCACGGCACGGTGGTGCTCACCCTGCGGGGGAGGCTCCTGGGCGACGCCGTGGTGCGGCGCCTGCTCGCCTGAGGGCGGACGGCTCAGCGGCGGGCCGAGCGCCCCCGGGAGCGCTCGCGCAGCCTCTCCACGAGCCGGTCGTAGAGACGGGTGTTGAAGCGGTAGAGGTGCGGCTCCCCGCGGTTGACCCGGATCCCGCCGGCCAGGGAGCCGACCGCCAGCAGCAGCCAGGCGGCGGTGGCCGCGAGCGCGAAGAGCCAGCCGATGTAGGGGACGGGTGCCAGCAGGATCCCGGCGACCACCACGAGGGTCGGCAGCAAGGTGAAGTTCATGGCCTCCATCGACTCCTGCTCGGTGAACCGCCCCCGGCCGCGGAAGACGCGGTGGATCAGGAACGAGGGCACGACACCGACCACCCCGCCGAAGTGGGCCAGGGTCGCCCACTGGTGGTCCTCGGTGACGGTCAGCGGCTGCGCCACGGGGGAGAGGCCCTCGAACGGGGCCTCGGCGTCCTCGTGGCTCGATCGGGGGTCGGTCTGCACGGGCACGGGCGTCCTTCGGCGGCGGGACCGCGGCACGGCCGCGGTCGGTGGATGGCGTAGGACGATTCTACCGGCCGGCGCGCGGGTTGCGCGGGACCCGCCGGTGCAACGTGTGCGTTTGTGACGTGATGTTGGTCGCGCCCGCCCGGCCGGGTCCCGCTCAGGCCCCCGGCGCGGTGAGGAAGTCGATGAGCTCCTCGACCCGGCCCAGCAGCGCGGGCTCGAGGTCCGCGTAGCTGTCCACGCGGGAGAGGATGTGCTGCCACGCGCGCCCCAGGTCGCCGGGCGTGCGGTGCGGCCACCCGAGGGCCGCCGCGGTGCCGGTCTTCCAGTCGGTGCCCCGCGGGACCACGGGCCAGGCCTCGATGCCCAGCACGCGGGGCCGGACGGCCTGCCAGATGTCCACGTACGGGTGGCCCAGCACCAGGACGTTGCCGGCCGCCCCGGGCAGGCGCATGGTCCGCTCGGCGATCCGGGACTCCTTGGAGCCGGCCACGAGGTGGTCCACGAGGATCCCGAGCCGCCGGCCCGGTCCGGGGCCGAACTCCCGCACGGCCGCGGGCAGGTCGTCGACGCCGTGCAGCGGCTCCACGACGATGCCCTCGACGGCCAGGTCGTGACCCCACACCTTCGCGACGAGCTCGGCGTCGTGGTAGCCCTCGACCCAGACGCGGGAGGCCCTGGCGGTGCTCGCCCGCAGGCCCTCCACGGCCACGGAGCCCGACCGGGTGCGGGCCGGCTTCCTCGGCGCCGGCGCCCGGCGGGGCTCCACGACGACGACGGGCTCGCCCTCCAGCAGGAAGCCCGGTCCGAGCGGGAACGCCTTGACCCGGCCCCGGCGGTCCTCCAGGCCCATGACGCGCATCCCGCCGATCGTCTCCAGGGACACGACCGCCCCCACCCAGCCGGTGGTGACGTCCTCCAGGAGCAGGCCCGGGGCGACCGGCACCTGCGCGGCGGGGGGGCGGCGGCGGGCGAGGGAGTCGTCGTCGAGGCTGCGCGGGCCCCAGCCGTGGTCGCTCATGCTCGTCCTCCCGGGTCGCGGTCCCGCGCGACCGGCGCGGATCAGCCGGAAGCGTACCAAACCCGGGCGGGCGGCCCGGTCGTCGGACACGGGGGCTACACTGGACCGCGCTGGCACTGTGGGCGCCCGAGTGCCAGGCGGTCCGGGCGCCGGGGGAGAACAGGGAGAACAGGGAGGAGCGACGTGAACCATCCGAGACGACTGCAGATCCTGCAGGCCATCGTGGAGGACTACGTGCACTTCCGCGAGCCCGTGGGCTCCAAGGCCCTGGTGGAGCGGCACCGGCTGGGCGTCTCCTCTGCCACCGTGCGCAACGACATGGCCGCGCTCGAGGAGGAGGGCCTGATCACGGCCCCCCACACGAGCTCCGGCCGGATCCCCACCGACAAGGGCTACCGGACGTTCGTCGACCAGATCGCGGCGGTCAAGCCGCTGTCCGGGCCGGAGCGCCGGGCGATCCAGAGCCTGCTGGACGACGCGGCGGACATCGACGACGTCATGGAGCGCACCGTGCGCCTGCTCGCCCAGCTCACCCACCAGGTGGCGGTCGTGCAGTACCCGCACGCGTCCGGGGTCACCGTGCGCCACGTGGAGGTCGTCGACCTCGGGGCCGGCCGGGTCCTCGTCGTGCTGATCCCCACCAACGGGCGGGTCGCCCAGCGCGTGGCCGTGCTGCGGGCCCCCCTCGAGGAGACCCAGCTGCTGGAGCTGCGCGCCCGGGTGCTGGCCGCCGCCGTCGGGCGCTCCCTGGTCGCGGTGCCGGAGGCCCTGGTCACGATGATCGCCGACGTCGCGCCCCCGCTGCGGCCGGCCGCCGCCACGGTGGCCGAGACCGTCGGCGCCCTCGCCGCCGGCGGCGCCGAGCACCGCATGGTCATGGCCGGCACCGCCAACCTCGCCCGGTCCACCGGGGACTTCCACCTGAGCATCGGCCCGGTCCTCGAGGCCCTCGAGGAGCAGGTCGTCATGCTCCGGCTGCTCTCCGAGATGGAGCAGGACGCCCGTGGGGTGGCCGTGCGCATCGGCACGGAGAACGCCGCGGGACCCCTGTCCGAGGCCGCGGTCGTCGCCACCGGCTACGGACCCCAGTCCAAGGTCGGGGTGGTGGGCCCCATGCGCATGGACTACCCCTCGACGATGGCCGCCGTGCGCGCGGTCGCCCGCTACCTCTCCCGTATCCTCGGGGGCTGAGCCCCCCGCGGGCCCCGGCACCGGGGCCCTCCGCCAGACCTTCCACCAGACCTCTCGACAGAACGGACCACGGTGAGCAATCACTACGAGACCCTGGGCGTGTCCCGGGACGCCAGCCAGGAAGAGATCAAGAAGGCCTACCGCAAGAAGGCCCGCAAGCTGCACCCGGACGTCAACCCCAGCCCCTCGGCCGCGGAGGAGTTCAAGCGCGTCTCGCACGCCAACGACGTCCTCGCCGACCCCGAGAAGCGGCGCGTCTACGACGCCACCGGCAACGAGAACGGCACCGACACCGGCTTCGGCGGCGGCTTCCCCGGCACGGGCTTCGGCTTCCAGGACATCTTCGACACCTTCTTCCAGGGCGCCGGCGGGTCCGGGTCGGGCCGCCGCGGCCCCGCCTCCCGCACCCGCCAGGGCCAGGACGCGCTCATCAACGTGCGGGTGTCCCTCAAGGACGCCGTCTTCGGCACCGAGAAGAAGATCACCGTGGACACCGCCGTAGTCTGCCCCACCTGCGACGGCACGTGCTGCCAGGAGGGCACCCGCCCGGAGACCTGCGAGGTCTGCCACGGCGCCGGGCAGGTCCAGCGCCAGGTCCAGTCGATCCTCGGCACCGTGGTGACCGCGGCCCCCTGTGCCACCTGCCAGGGCTTCGGCACCGTCATCAAGCACCCCTGCCACGAGTGCTACGGCGAGGGCCGCGTGCGCGACCGCCGCCCCCTGACCGTGAAGATCCCCGCCGGGGTCTCCACCGGCAACCGCATCCGCCTCTCCGGCCAGGGCGAGGCGGGCACCGCGGGCGGGCCCAACGGCGACCTCTACGTCGAGCTCAAGGTCGACCCGGACCCCACCTTCGAGCGCCAGGGCGACGACCTGCACGCCCGGGTCAGCGTGCCCATGACCTCCGCGGCCCTGGGCACCACCGTGACCCTCGAAACCTTCGACGGTGAGCGCGAGGTGCCGGTCACCCCCGGCACCCAGACCGGGCACACCGTCACCCTGCACGACCTCGGCGCGACCCGGCTGCGCGGCGGCGGGCGCGGCGAGCTCTTCGTCCACCTCGAGGTGGAGACCCCCACGGGACTCGACGACGAACAGCGCGCCCTGCTGGAGCAGCTCTCGCGGCTGCGCGGCGAGGAGCAGGCCACCGGCACCACGCTGGACAGCCCGGCCGGCTCCGGCGGCTTCTTCTCGCGGCTCAAGGACCGCTTCGACCGGTGAGCCTGCCCGTCTTCAAGGTCGACGCCGGCGGACTCGGCGGGCTCGGCCCCGGGGCCGTGCTCACGGTCACCGGGCCGGAGGCCCGCCACGCCGTCACCGTGCGCCGCCTGGTCCCGGGGGAGCTCCTCGAGCTCGTCGACGGCGCGGGCGCGCGGGCGACCGGGGAGCTGCTGGCCGCGGGCAGGGAGAGCATGGACGTGCGCCTCGCCGAGGTGGGCGCCGACCCCGTCCGCCGGCCCCGGCTGGTGCTCGCCCAGGCGCTCGCCAAGGGCGAGCGCGACCTCCTCGCGGTCGAGACGGCCACCGAGCTCGGGATCGACGCCGTGGTGCCCTGGCAGGCCGAGCGCTCCATCGTCCGGTGGAAGAAGGAGCGCGCCGCCAAGAGCCACGAGAAGTGGGTGCACACCGTCGCGGCCGCGGCGAAGCAGTCCCGTCGTGCGGCCTGGCCCGAGGTCCTGCCCCTGGCCGGCACGCGCGAGCTCGCCGCGCTGCTCCGTGAGCCGGGCACCGCCGGGCTCGTCCTGCACGAGCAGGCCACGGACGGTCTCGCCGACCTGCTGGGCGCCCCCCGCACGCCCTGGGCGGGCGCGGAGCGGATCGTCCTCGTCGTGGGACCGGAGGGCGGCATCGCCCCCGCCGAGCTCGAGGCCCTGTCCGAGGCCGGCGCCGGCTCGGTCCGGCTCGGCCCCGAGGTGCTGCGCAGCTCCACCGCCGGGCCGGCCGCCCTCGCGGTGCTCAGCGCGTCCCTGGGCCGCTGGGCCGGCGCGTCCGGCTAGCGCACCGGATCGGGCCTGCCCGCCCGGGGCCGAGCAGCACCGGGCCGGCCCGGCCGGGGCGGCTCAGCGGGGAGCGACCTCCACGGTGCTGGCGTCGTGCACGGGCTCGTCCTCGGCGGTGCGGCCCGTGACCGCCACCTCGTAGGTCCCCGGGGACAGCTTCAGCTCCGTGCGGAACCCGACGGTCCCGTCGCCCCGCGGCACGGTGGGCAGCGTCCCGCTCGAGACCGTCGCCCCGTCCTCGTCCGTGACCGTCCACCGGCACTCGCCGACGCCCTCCAGGGCGCGCCCGGAGAGCGTGACGGCGCCGTCGGGGTGCGGGCCCGCCCGCGGGTCGAGGAGCCACAGGGGCGCCTCGAGGTCCTCGTCGGGCCGGAGCGGCCGGTCGAGCCGCACGGACCCGAAGACCTCCTCGCGGGCCCGGCCGTCGACGAGGACGACGACCTCGGGCTCCGAGCTCTGCGGCAGCAGCCCCGCGGTGCTCGCCGCGGCCGTGACCGTGTGGGCGAGCTGCTGCAGCGCCAGTCGGGCCTCGCCCTCGTCCAGGCGCGAGCGGAAGGCCTCGGACGGCAGGTCGACGGTGATCGTCCCGCCCGGGGAGGTGGAGCTGCCCACCTGGTCCACCGGGGACCAGTAGGTCCGGTGGTCCGGGTCCTCGGGGGCCGAGGTCGTCAGCAGCGCGGCCGCCGCCGCGATGGGGTCCACGGCCGTCGGGCCCTCGGCGGCGTCCCGGAACTCGCGGAACAGCCGCTGCTCCCCGTCGGCGGTGCCCACCCAGTAGAGCGGGACCTTCGTGGTGGCCACCGTGCCGTCGCCGGTGCTCGTCGCGCTGGGCGCGGTGGCGGGGGCGGCCACAGCCGCGGGCGCGCTCCCCGGGGCGGGGGCCGTGCCACCCGGATCCCGGTCGAGGCCGCACCCGGCGAGCACCAGCAGGCAGGTCGCGGACAGCGCGGCCGCGCGCCGACGGCGCGCGGGAACGGACCCGGAAGGCTCAGCGGCCATGGGTACGCACACCTCGACTTTCCGGGGTCGGTGGGGGGATGCCGGTGCAGCCCGCCCGGGGGCCGCACCCGTCCCCCTGACGGAGGACCCGACCATTCCAGCACAGCGCCGGGAGCTCCCGCGGCCGGGAGGCTCCGTCCACCGTGACCGATACCAAATCGGAATGTCCGCCCGGGCGTGCCCGGGCGGAGGACCCGCGCGGTACCCTGGAGGGAGGGCTGCCCCGTCCCGGGGGCCGGCCCGTACCACGCACCACCGCGCCGTGCACGTCGGCGGCACCCATCGAGAGAGCGAGAGCACGGCCCCCGAGCCGGACCCATGACTGAGACGCTGCCCGGCACCACGCACCCCCTGACGGCCCGCACCGTCGTCACCTTCCCCGACCGCGAGACGATGGTCCGCTGCCTCGGCTCCGGGGACGACACCCTGCGCCAGGTCGAGACGGCGTTCCCCGGGCTGGTGACCCGCCCGCGGGAGCTGGAGCTCGGCATCGAGGGGCCGAGCGGGCCCGTGCAGATCGTCACGACGCTCTTCGACGAGCTCAAGGTCCTGGCCGGGCGCGAGACCGCGGTCACCCCGCAGGTCATCACCCAGCTGCTCGGGCTCATCGGCCGGGACCTCTCCGCCCGCCCGAGCGGAGCCCTGACCCAGAACATCCTCTCCAGCCGCGGCCGCACGATCCGGCCCAAGACCCAGCACCAGAAGACCTACGTCGACGCGATCGACGAGCACACGGTCGTCTTCGGCATCGGCCCGGCCGGCACGGGCAAGACCTACCTGGCCATGGCCAAGGCGGTCCAGGCGCTGCAGGCCAAGGAGGTCTCCCGGATCATCCTCACGCGCCCGGCCGTCGAGGCGGGGGAGCGGCTCGGCTTCCTGCCGGGGACGCTCAGCGAGAAGATCGACCCGTACCTGCGCCCCCTCTACGACGCGCTGCACGACATGATGGACCCCGACTCCATCCCGCGGCTCATGGAGGCGGGCACGATCGAGGTGGCGCCGCTCGCGTACATGCGCGGGCGGACCCTCAACGACGCCTTCATCATCCTGGACGAGGCGCAGAACACCACGCCCGAGCAGATGAAGATGTTCCTCACCCGGCTGGGCTTCGGCTCGAAGATGGTGATCACCGGGGACGTCACCCAGGTGGACCTGCCCGGGAGCGCGTCCTCCGGGCTGCGCCAGGTCCAGCACGTGCTCGGCGGCGTCGAGGACGTCGCCTTCGCGGAGCTGACCGCGGAGGACGTCGTGCGCCACGAGCTGGTCAGCCGCATCGTCAGCGCGTACGACACCTTCGACACGACCAACCGGCGGCGCAACGAGCGCCGCCGGCGCAAGGAGGACACGCGCACGGCCCGGGCCGCCGGGAGCGGCACCGCCCCCGGCGACGAGGAGAGCGCCTGATGGCCGTCGAGTTCGACCTGCAGGCGGACCCCCAGGACGTGCCGCCCGCCGACCGGGAGGCCTGGGCCGCGGTCGACGTCGGAGTGCTGGGCCGGCTCGCGGAGCACGTCCTGCACCGGCTGCACGTGCACCCGGACGCCGAGCTGTCGATCGCGGTCGTCGACGAGGAGGAGATGGCGCGGCTGCACGTCGAGTGGATGGACCTGCCCGGGGCCACGGACGTGCTCTCCTTCCCCATGGACGAGCTGCGCCCGGGGACCCCGGAGGAGCCCGCGGAGGGGACCCTGGGCGACATCGTGCTGTGCCCGCCCGTGGCCCGCCGCCAGGCCGAGGCCGCCGGGCACTCCGTCGGGGACGAGCTGTGCCTGCTGACCACGCACGGGATCCTGCACCTGCTGGGCCACGACCACGCCGAGCCCGAGGAGCGGCACGTCATGTTCGCCCTCCAGCGGGACCTGCTCACCGACTTCCTCGGCCGCCCCGCCCCGGTCGAGACCATGGAGTAGGGGCCCATGACCACCGCCGTCCTGGTCCTCGCGGCGACCGTGTTCCTGTGCACGGCGTTCGTGCTCGCCGCGGCCGAGACCGGCCTCACGTACCTGCCCCGCGCCGACGCCGAGGCCATCGTCCGGGAGGATCCCGGCTCGGCCGCCGCGAAGGTCCTCGCCACCCCCACCGCCCATCTGCAGGCCCTGCGCTTCTGGACGGTGTGGTTCGAGACGGCCTCCGCCGTGGCCGTGGCCCTCGCGATGTTCCACGGGCTCGACGACGTGTGGCTGGCCGGCCTGCTGGCCACGGTCGTCATGGCCGCGGTCGGCTTCGTGCTCACCGGCGTGTCCCCGCGCCAGGTGGGCCGCAGCAACGCCGCCGGCACGGTCCGCTTCACCGCCGGCCTCGTGCGGGTCCTGCGCGCCGTGCTGGGACCCGTGCCGGGCCTGCTCGTGCGCCTGGGCTCCTCGGTGGCGCGGGCGCCGGGGCACACCGCCCCCGGCTTCCTGACCGAGGAGGAGCTGCTCGAGTTCGTCGACCGCTCCACCGACCAGGACCTCATCGAGGACAACGAGGCGGAGCTGCTGCACTCGATCTTCGACCTCGACGACACCAACGTCCGGGCCGTCATGGTGCCCCGCACCGACATGGTCTCCGTCGACGACGACGACACCGTGGACAACGCCCTCAACCTCTTCTTCCGCTCCGGCTACTCCCGCATCCCCGTCATCGGCGAGAGCGCCGACGACGTCCTCGGCATCCTGTACCAGAAGGACCTCGCCGAGCGGGTGCACCGGCACGGCGCCGACCTGCGGATCGGCGGGCTGTCCGAGCTCGCCCGCGAGGTCCGCTACGTGCCGGAGTCCAAGAAGGTCAACGAGCTGCTGCGCGAGATGCAGCTCGAGTCGATCCACGTCGCCGTCGTCGTCGACGAGTACGGCGGCACCGCCGGTCTCGTCACCCTGGAGGACCTCATCGAGGAGCTGCTCGGGGAGATCGTCGACGAGTACGACCGGGAGAAGCCCGAGGTCGAGGAGCTCGGCGACGGCCGCTACCGCGTCTCGGCCGCGCTCGGCGTCGAGGACCTCGGCGACCTGTTCGGCGTCGGCCTGGAGGACGACGAGGTGGACACGGCCGGCGGGCTGCTGGCCAAGAGCATCGGCCGGGTGCCCATCGTGGGCTCCCGCGCCACCGTCGAGGGCATCGTCCTCGAAGCCGTCACCCTGGAGGGCCGACGCAACCGGGTGGGCCAGCTGGAGGTCCACCGGGACCCGGAGTGGGTTCCCCCGGGGTCCACCGCCGTGGACCCCGCCGCACTGGAGTCCGAGGAGGAGTCCCACCATGTCTGAGCCCAACCCCACCGACCCCGCAGGGCCCGAGGGCCCCGGAGGGCCGTTCCGCGCCGGGTTCGCCGTGCTCGTCGGCCGCCCCAACGCCGGCAAGTCCACGCTGACCAACGCGCTGGTCGGGCACAAGGTCGCGATCACGTCCAACCGCCCGCAGACGACGCGCCACACGATCCGCGGCATCGTGCACCGGCCCGAGGGCCAGCTCGTCCTGGTGGACACCCCGGGGCTGCACCGGCCGCGGACCCTGCTCGGCGAACGGCTCAACGACCTCGTGGCCGACACCCTCGCCGAGGTCGACGTCATCGGCTTCTGCGTCCCCGCCGACCAGAAGATCGGGCCGGGGGACCGCTACATCGCCCAGCAGCTCGCCGCGTCCGGCAACAAGCCGGTCGTCGCGATCGTGACCAAGACGGACACCGTGTCCCGGGCCGAGCTCACCGAGCAGCTGCTGGCCGTCACCGAGCTCGGCCGCTCCGTCATGGAGGCCGAGCAGCAGGCCCGCGCCGAGCGTGCCGAGCGTGCCGCCCGGAAGCCGCGCCACCGCTCCCAGGCGGCCACCGCCGGGCCGGGCGCCCCCGCCGCGGAGCCCGGCTGGGCCGACGTCATCCCCGTCTCCGCCGTGGACGGCTTCCAGGTCGAGGCCCTCGCGGAGCTGCTCGTCGCCCGGATGCCCGAGTCCCCGGCGCTGTACCCCGACGGCGAGCTGACGGACGAGCCCGAGCTGACCATGGTCGCGGAGCTCGTCCGCGAGGCCGCCCTCGAGGGCGTGCGCGACGAGCTGCCGCACTCCCTCGCGGTCGTCGTGGAGGAGATGGTCCCGCGCGAGGGCCGCCCCGCCGACCGCCCCCTGCTGGACGTGCGGGTCAACGTCTACGTGGAGCGGCCGTCGCAGAAGGCCATCGTGATCGGCCGGGGCGGAGCCCGCCTGCGCGAGATCGGCACGAACTCCCGGACGGCCATCGAGGCCCTGCTCGGCACGAAGGTCTACCTCGACCTGCACGTGAAGGTCGCCAAGGAATGGCAGCGCGACCCCAAGCAGCTGTCCCGCCTGGGCTTCTGAGCCCGGCGCCGCGGTCCCCGCGGCGCCCACCGCGTGGCCCGCCCCGGCCCGCGCGGTGGGCGACTAGCATGGCCCCCGGCGCCACGGCCGGGCGCCCTCCCCCCCTAAACCCGGCTCCCGTGCCGGCGGCCGTTCCAGGAGAAGATCACCGTGTCCTCAAGCACCCCCGACGTCCCCGGACGCCCGCGCGCCCGCCGATGGTCCCGGAAGCGCTGGGCGGCGCTGGCGGTGGTGCTCGTGCTGCTCGTGGCCCTCGGCGTCGGCGTGGCTGCGACCTGGCGGCTGCAGTCGAACCTGGACACCTCCCCGCTGGACCTCGGCGACGGCTCCGGCACGGTCGAGGAGGGGCCGCTGGACATCCTCGTCATGGGCACCGACACCCGGGAGGGCGAGGGCAACGAGCGTTACGGCGACGCGGACGACAGCTCCGGGGCGGGCCTGACGGACGTCATGATGCTCGTGCACGTGGCCGAGGACCGCAGCGGCGTCACGGTCGTCTCCCTCCCGCGCGACCTGGTCGCCGACGTCCCGCAGTGCACGGACCCCGAGTCCGGTGCGGTCCACCCGCCGGAGCAGGACGCGCTGCTGAACTCTGCGATCACCAACGGCGGCCCGGGCTGCACGGTCGCCACGGTGAACCGGATGACCGGGCTGAAGATCGACCACTTCATGCTCGCCGACTTCAACGCCGTCAAGGAGCTCTCCTCCGCGGTGGGCGGGGTCGAGGTGTGCGTGAACGAGGCCGTCGACGACCCGAAGTCGGGTCTGGAGCTGCCCGCGGGGGTGTCCTCCGTGGAGGGGGAGCAGGCGCTGGCGTTCCTGCGCAGCCGGGCCGCGTTCGGGGACGGCGGGGACACCAGCCGGATCCGCTCCCAGCAGTCCTTCCTGGCGTCCCTCGCCCGCAAGATCAAGGACGAGGGCACGCTGGCGGACCTGCCCAAGCTCTACGAGATCGCCGACGTCGCCTCCCGCAACCTGCACGTGGACGAGGACCTCGGGTCCGTGCCGACCATGGTCGGCCTCGCCACGGCGGTGCGCGGCATCGACCTCGCCGACATGGTGTTCGTGACCGTGCCGACGGAGCCCTACGCCCTGGACCCCAACCGCCTCCAGCTCGAGGAGGAGGCGGCGGACGACCTCTTCGAGGTGCTGCGCGAGGACCGGCCGCTCACGGGCCCGGCCGAGGCGCCGGCGTCGACGGCGAGCCCCTCGCCCGAGGCCACGACGGCACCGCCGGTCGCCCCCGCCTCGGTGCCGCTGGCGGTGTCCAACGCCTCCGGCGTCGAGGGCCGCGACGAGGAGATCGCCGAGCTGCTCGAGGACGAGGGCTACCGGGCGACCGGGAGCGGGCCGCAGCCGGCCGAGCTGCCCGGTACGCAGGTCTTCTTCGGCACCGGCTGGTACGAGGCCGCCGTCCACGTGGCCGAGCTGCTCGGGGTGCCGCCGTCGCAGATCGTGCCGACGACCGAGGTCGCCGGGGTGCTCGTCTCCGTGGGCCAGGACTTCCCCGAGGGGGACCGGCTCGACGTGGGCGCGGTGCTGCCGGGGGAGCTCAACGGGCAGACCGCGGAGCAGTTCACCTGCCAGCAGGCCGCGGGGGACTGGTGAGCGGGCTCCGGTCCGCCCGGCGCCGCGTGGTAGATTGACCACATGCGGACAGGGACCCTCCTCCTTACGTGCCGCAACGGGGCCTGACCCGTCGTCGAATGGCCGGCCTCCCGTTGCGGAGTTCCTGATGCCCGGCCACCCGCAGACGTCTCGAGCAGAACAGGCCCACCCCATGCGCAACTCCCAGCAGCCCTCCGGCATGCCGATCCACAAGTACGTCCCGTACCAGCAGCAGTTCCCGTTCGACATGTCCGACCGCACCTGGCCGGACAAGGTGATCACGGAGGCCCCGCGCTGGTGCGCCGTGGACCTGCGGGACGGCAACCAGGCGCTCATCGATCCCATGAACTCGGACCGCAAGCTCAAGATGTTCGAGCTGCTCGTCCGGATGGGCTACAAGGAGATCGAGGTCGGTTTCCCCTCGGCCTCGCAGACCGACTTCGACTTCGTGCGCCGGCTCATCGAGGAGGACCGGATCCCGGGCGACGTCTCGATCCAGGTCCTGACCCAGTCCCGCGAGCACCTGATCGAGCGCACCTTCGAGGCGATCGACGGCGCCGACCAGGCGATCGTCCACCTCTACAACGCGACCTCCACGCTGCAGCGGCGCGTGGTCTTCGACCAGGACATGGACGGGATCGTCGACATCGCCCTCACGGGGGCCCGGCTGTGCATGAAGTACGAGGAGCAGCTGCGGAACACGTCCGTGACCTACGAGTACTCCCCGGAGTCCTACACCGGCACGGAGCTCGAGTTCGCGGCGCGCATCGCCAACGCCGTGGCCGAGACCTTCGAGATCGGCGGGGACCGGGAGATGATCCTCAACCTGCCCGCGACCGTCGAGATGGCGACCCCCAACGTCTACGCGGACTCCATCGAGTGGATGTGCCGCAACCTCTACGACCGTGACGCCACGGTGGTGTCCCTGCACCCGCACAACGACCGCGGCACCGGGGTCGCCGCGGCCGAGCTGGGCTACCTCGCCGGCGCCGACCGCATCGAGGGCTGCCTGTTCGGCAACGGCGAGCGCACGGGCAACGTCGACCTCGTCACCCTGGGCCTGAACCTGCTGACCCAGGGCGTGGACCCGCAGATCGACTTCTCCGACATCGACGACATCCGGCGCACCGTGGAGTACTGCAACCAGCTGCCCGTGCACGAACGGGCCCCGTACGGCGGTGACCTGGTGTTCACGGCCTTCTCCGGCTCCCACCAGGACGCCATCAAGAAGGGCTTCGACCGGATGGCCCGGGACGCCCAGGAGCAGGACCGCGCCGTGGACGAGCTGCTGTGGGCCGTGCCGTACCTGCCGATCGACCCGAAGGACCTCGGCCGCTCCTACGAGGCCGTGATCCGCGTGAACTCGCAGTCGGGCAAGGGCGGCGTGGCCTACCTGCTCAAGAACGAGCACGGCCTCGACCTGCCGCGCCGGGCCCAGATCGAGTTCTCCCGCGTCGTGCAGGAGCACACCGACACCAGCGGCGGGGAGGTCTCCGGGGCGCAGCTGTGGAAGGTGTTCGCGGACGAGTACCTGCCCACCGCGCAGGAGGGCGGCCACGGCCGCTGGGGCCGCTACCGGATCACGAACATCACCACGACCTCCGAGGAGGACGGGGAGACCACGCTCGAGATCGGCCTGGACGTCGAGGGCGTCCAGCACCACTGCACGGGCCAGGGCAACGGGCCGATCGAGGCCCTGCTCGCGGTCTTCGCCGCGGAGGGCGTGGACGTGCGCGTGCTCGACTACAGCGAGCACGCCCTGTCGGCCGGCGGCGACGCCCAGGCCGCCAGCTACGTCGAGGCGGCCCTGGGCGATCGGGTCCTGTGGGGCGTGGGCATCGACGCGAACACCACCCGGGCCTCCCTCAAGGCGGTCGTCTCGGCTGTGAACCGGGCCGTGCGGGACGCCCAGGCCTGAGCCGCTCCTCCCGCGCCGGCACGGCGGGCCGTCCCGGCAGGGGCGGCCCGCCGCGGGGGCCGGCCGGCCGTGCTGTCCGCCGGGCGTGGGAGAATGGTCGGGTGGCCAGGACGACCTTCGCATCACGCAGCTATCGGGACGACGCCGTGGTCCTGCGCACCTACAAGCTGGGCGAGGCCGACCGGATCGTCGTGCTGCTGACCCGCGACCACGGCCAGGTCCGGGCCGTGGCCAAGGGGGTGCGCCGCACGACCTCCCGCTTCGGCTCCCGGCTCGAGCCGTTCAACGTGGCCGAGCTGCAGCTGGTCACCGGGCGCAACCTCGAGATCGTCTCCCAGGCCCTGGGCAAGCGCGGCTACGGCTCGGTCATCGCCGCCGACTACGGCAAGTACACCGCCGCGGCCGCCATGGCCGAGGCCGCGGAGAAGTTCACCGAGAACGACGACGAGTCCGCGGCCCAGCAGTACCGTCTGCTGGTCGGCGCGCTCTCCGCCCTCGCCCGGGGGCTGCACGAGCCCGGGGCCGTCCTGGACTCCTATCTGCTGCGTGCCGTGGCCACGGCGGGATGGGCCCCGAGCTTCACGGACTGCGCCCGCTGCGGGGCCCCCGGTCCGCACGAGGCGTTCTCGGCGCCGCTCGGCGGTGCCGTGTGCGCCGCCTGCCGCCCGCCCGGGGCCGCGGCCCCGGACCCCGCCACGATGGCGCACCTGTCCGCGCTGCTCACGGGGGACTGGGAGCGCATCGGGGCCGTGGAGACGCGCGCGGCCCGGGCCGCGGCGGGAATCGTGGCCTCCTACGTACAGTGGCACCTTGAGAGGGCCGTCCGGTCCCTGAACCTCGTGGAACGGAGCTGACCATGCCCGGCTTTGCCGCCCCGCCCCCGCACCCCAGCGGCGCCACCGCCCCGCCGATCCCGTCCCGGTTCGTGCCCCGGCACGTGGCCGTGGTGATGGACGGCAACGGCCGGTGGGCCAACCAGCGCGGCCTCCCGCGCAACGAGGGCCACAAGGCCGGGGAGGCGGCGCTCATCGAGGTCATGGCGGGGGCCATCGAGATGGGCATCCCGTACGTGAGCGCCTACGCCTTCTCCACCGAGAACTGGAAGCGCTCCCTCGACGAGGTCACGTTCCTCATGAACTACACCGCCGACGTCATGGAGCGCCAGCTGCCCACCTTCCAGGAGTGGGGCATCCGGATCCGGTGGGCCGGCCGCAGGCCCCGTCTGTGGCGCGCCGTGATCAACCGCCTCGAGGAGGCGGAGCGGGCGACCCGCCACAACGACGTGGTCACCCTCACCATGTGCGTCAACTACGGCGGCCGCGCCGAGATCGCCGACGCCGCCGCCGCCATCGCCGCCGACGCGCAGGCCGGCCGGCTCAATCCGCGCAGCATCGACGAGAGCACGGTGCAGCGCTACCTGGACGAGCCCGACCTGCCGGACGTCGACCTCTTCCTCCGCTCCTCCGGCGAGCAGCGGATCTCGAACTTCCTGCTGTGGCAGTCCGCCTACGCCGAGCTCGTCTTCCAGGACGTCCTGTGGCCGGACGTCGACCGCCGCACGCTGTGGGAGGCCGTGGAGGTCTACGCCCGCCGCGACCGGCGCTACGGCGGGGCCGTGGACCGCGTCGCGGGCCCCGGCGTGTCCGCCTGAGATCCCCCGGGTCCCTCCAGTCCACGCAGCCAGGTGACGAGGTCCCGCTGCGCCGCACGCCGCACCGGACCGCGCGAGAGGTGGACGTCGTGCACCGCGCCCTCGTACGAGCGCAAGGTCACGTCCGGGCCCAGATCCGCCGCGTGCCGCCGGATCTGCTGCACGTCCAGCACGGTGTCGGCCGAGCGCATCCGCTCCGACCACCAGGGCCGGAGACAGGACCGGGCCGAAGTCTGGACCAGCACCGGAACTTGAAGGTTGAGCCCGGCGGAAACCTCACGTTGTGCTTGAAGTACAGCGTTGAGCCAGCCGGGGGTGATGTCGAAGCTGGTCTCGGGCCGCCACCGGGGATCGATCGGCCACTCGCCCTCGGCCCGCTCGCTGATCACCCGGTAGTAGTGGCTGCGCAGCCGGACCCGCACGGCCCGCTCCGGGCGCCGCCGCGCCAGGCGGGCCAGGAGGGGACGGAGCGCGGCACCCACCGCGTCGGAGCCGTGGCTGCCGATCCACGGGGCGTTGAGAGCCAGGCCCGCGAGCCGGCCGGGATGGTGGGCGGCCCACAGGGCCGCGGTGAGACCGCCGGCGGAGTGGCCCATCAGCACCAGTCGGCCGCCCCGTCCGGGGAGCCCGTCCTCGGCCACCAGCCCCAGGGCGGCCGCGATGTCGTCGTCGTAGTCGGCGAGGTCCGTGGTGTGCCCCGGGCTCCCGGCGCCGTCGGCGAGCACCTCGTCGGTGAGGTTGCGGCCGTACCCGTGCAGGTCCAGGGCGTAGAACCCGTACCCCGCCGCAGCGCACGTGCGGGCGAGCTCGGCGTTGAAGAAGTAGTCGGACCAGCCGTGCAGGTACAGCACGGCGCCCCGCAGGGCCCTGGGGGCGCCCCGTCGGTCCTCCGGGCGGTAGCGCACCACCGTGGCCGTCGCGTGCGGGGCCGAGCCGGGGCCCAGCGGTACCGTCCTCGCGCGGAAGCCGGGTCCCAGCACGTCGGGGACCCACGGGTCCGACGGCACGCTCATCCGGTCACCTCCCGCGGGAACTCGTCGCGGCGGTCCCGGGCATCCGTCGGGTCCGCCCGGGCGCAGAGGGCCCTGTGGAAGACTGGGCCCATGCGTTTCTACCCTACGTTCTTCCAGGCCGTCTTCTCCCGGATGGACCCCGAGAAAGCCCACCGGGTGGGCTTCGCGGGGATCCGGGCGGGCCGTGCCGTGCGGCTCAGCACGGCCCTGCGGGTCCGTACCCGCCCCGATCCCGTGCTCGAGGTCCAGGCGCTCGGCCTGCGCTTCCCGTCGCCGTTCGGCCTGGCGGCCGGTTTCGACAAGGGTGCCGAGGGGATCGGGGCCCTGACCGACCTCGGCTTCGGCCACGTCGAGATCGGCACCGTGACCGCCCAGGCGCAGCCGGGCAACCCCCGGCCCCGGCTCTTCCGCCTCGTCGAGGACCGCGCCGTGGTCAACCGGATGGGCTTCAACAACGACGGCGCCGCCGCCGTGGCCCCGCGCCTGGCCGCGGCGCGGCGCGAGCTCGAGGCCGATCACCGCGGCCGCGCGCGGCCCGTGCTGGGCGTGAACATCGGCAAGACCAAGGCGGTCCCGCTCGAGGACGCGGTGGACGACTACCTGCAGAGCACCCGCACGCTCGCCCCCCTGGCCGACTACCTCGTGGTCAACGTGTCCTCGCCCAACACCCCGGGGCTGCGCCAGCTCCAGGAGATCGAGAGCCTGCGGCCCCTGCTCTCGGCCGTGGGCGCGGCGGCCGACGAGGCCGCCGACCGGCACGTGCCACTGCTGGTGAAGATCGCCCCCGATCTCCCCGACGAGGACGTCCTGGCCGTCGCCGACCTCGCGCTGGACCTCGGGCTCGACGGCATCGTGGCCACCAACACCACGATCTCCCGCGAGGGGCTGGTGTCCGACCCCGCCGCGGTCGAGGCGTGCGGGCCCGGCGGGCTCTCCGGGACTCCCGTGCGGCGCCGCTCCCTCGAGGTGCTACGCCTGCTGCACGAGCGGGTGGGGGACCGGCTCGTGCTCGTCTCCGTCGGCGGGGTGAGCACCGCCGAGGACGTGCAGGAGCGTCTGGGCGCCGGGGCCACGCTGGTCCAGGGCTACACGGGCTTCCTCTACGAGGGGCCGTTCTGGGCCCGCAGGATCAACCAGGGGCTCGCGCGCGCGGCACGCCGCCGCGCCTGAGCCCGCGCACGGCAGCGCCCCCCGGCCGAGGGCCCGGGGGGCGCTGCCGTGCGCGCGGTGCCCGCGCGGGAAGTGCCGGTGGACGGTCAGGACGGGCGGTCGCCGCGGGCGACCTGTGGCTTGGGCAGGCGCAGCCGGCGCATCGTGAACCCGCGCATCGCGGCGTACCAGCGCACGCCGGGGTCCACGGTCCCGAACTTCGCCTGCATCGCCTTCTTCATCCGGCCCGTCGACAGGACCGCGTCGACGATGCCCAGGATCATGAGCGCCCAGATGACGTAGACCCCGTAGGTGGCCACGTACTGGAAGGGGAGGAAGAGCACGACCAGCGCCACCAGGGCGATGACCATGAGGAACTCGCCGAGGTTGATCCGCGAGTCCACCCAGTCCCGGGCGAAGCGGCGCTGCGGGCCCTTGTCGCGCGGTCCCAGGTAGCGCTCGTCCCCGGCGGCCATGCCGGCCTGCGCGCGCAGCCGCTGCTCCCGGGCGCTGTCCCGGGACTGCGCCTTCGCGGCCTTGCGGTCCGTCGGCACGAGGGGGCGGCGACGGGCCGCCTCCTGCTCCCGGCGACTGGGCGTCGGCCGGCCCTTGCCCGGGGTCTGCCGCAGGGCGGCCGACGGCTCGGGCCGGGTGGGCTCAGCGGTCACCGAGGTGGAACCCGCACGGTCTGCATCCTTCTTGCGTCCAAACACCCGTCAAGGATAGCCGACGGACCTGCGCCCGCCCGCCGGGACCCGCGCGTAGGCTGGCCGGCATGAACGAGTCGTACCCGTCCGCCCTTCCCGTTCCTGTCGACGCCGTGCGCGCGGCCGTGCACGCCGGCATGCCGAGGACCGTGGCCCAGCTCGTGAAGCTCGTCGCGATCCCCGGGATCGCCTGGGAGTCCTTCGACGCCGCCCACCTCGAGCACAGCGCCGAGGCCGTCGCCGCGGTCCTGGCCGACGCCGGGCTGGAGGAGGTGGAGATCCTCCGGGTGCCCCTCGGGGACGGGCCGGGCCACCCCGCCGTCGTGGCCCGCCGCCGGCCCGCCCCCGGACGCCCCACGGTGCTGCTCTACGCCCACCACGACGTCCAGCCGCCGGGCCGGCGCGAGCTGTGGGACTCCGAGCCGTTCGCCGCCGAGGAGCGCGGCGGCCGCCTGTACGGCCGGGGCGCGGCGGACGACAAGGCCGGGATCATGGCGCACGTGGCCGCGCTGCGGGCCGTGGACGACCAGCTCGGGGAGGACTTCGGGCTGGGCGTGACGGTCTTCGTGGAGGGGGAGGAGGAGGCCGGGTCCCCGTCCTTCCGGGACTTCCTGGAGGCCTACCGGGACCGGCTCGCCGCCGACGTCATCGTGATCGCCGACTCCGCCAACTGGGAGATCGGGGTGCCCGCGCTGACCACGAGCCTGCGGGGCATGGTCGGGGCCGTCGTGGAGCTCTCCGTGCTCGAGCACGCCGTGCACTCGGGACTGTACGGCGGGCCCGTGCTGGACGCCCCCACGCTGCTGTCCCGGCTGATCGCCACCTTCCACGACGACGACGGCGCGGTGGCCGTCGAGGGGCTGCACGCGGAGGACAGCACGGACCTGGTCTACGACGAGGAGCGGTTCCGCGCCGACGCGGCCGTCAGGGACGGCGTCCGGCTGGCCGGGCGCGGCTCCCTCGCGTCGCGGCTCTGGACGCAACCGGCCTTGTCGGTCACGGGAATGGACGTCACGCCGGTCGAGATCGCCGCCAACACCATCGCGCCGTCGGCCCGCGCGAAGATCAGCCTCCGGACCGCCCCCGGGCAGGACCCGGCCGAGGCCGCCGAGGCGCTCCGGCGCCACGTCGAGAAGTACGCCCCGTTCGGCGCGCACGTGCGCTTCGAGCTCGAGGAGACCGGTCAGTCCTTCCGGACCGACATCAACTCCGGGGCGGCCCGGATCGCGCAGTGGGCCCTGGGGGAGGCGTGGGGGCGCCCCGCCGTGCAGACCGGCATCGGCGGGTCCATCCCCTTCACCGCCGACCTGACCGAGCTCTACCCGGACGCCGCCATCCTCATCACGGGCGTCGAGGACCCCGACTCCCGGGCGCACAGCGCCAACGAGTCCCTGCACCTGGCCGAGTTCGAGCGGGCGGTCCTGGCCGAGGCGCTCATGCTCGCGGCCCTCGACGACGCCGCCCGTCACGAGCAGGTCACGCGGGAATGAACCGGGGGCGCCGTCTGTTGTGCACCCTGGTAGACCCACCGCCGGCCCGACCCCGTGCGGTACCCCTCCACAGAAAGTGAGCATCATGAGCGTCACGACCGACAACGGCGCCGCAGTGGACGGCCTCCCGACCCACGGCGTCGACCTGACCGACGTCGCCTCCCAGAAGATCCGCACCCTGCTCGAGCAGGAGGGCCGCACGGACCTCCGCCTGCGCGTGGCCGTGCAGCCGGGCGGCTGCTCGGGTCTCATCTACCAGCTGTACTTCGACGAGCGCGTCCTGGACGGCGACACAGTCCGCGACTTCGGCGGTGTCGAGGTCGTCGTGGACAAGATGAGCGTGCCCTATCTGGAGGGCTCCACCATCGACTTCGAGGACACCATCGCCAAGCAGGGGTTCTCCATCGACAACCCCAACGCGCAGGGCTCCTGCGCGTGCGGCGACTCCTTCCACTGAGCCGTCCCGCCCCGTGCGAGAGGCCCGCCGTCCATCCGGACGGCGGGCCTTTTGCCATTGCGGGACCATGCTCGCGAGGGGCTCCGCGCGGACTCCGGGGGCGCCGCGCGGACGCTGACACTGTGTCACCAGATGTCAGCGACTAGGGGTAAGCTCGGAAGGAAACATTCCACATGACTGTGTCCAGGCTCTGGGAATCGGGGCCTTCGGCGCGCAGACGACGAGCACGAGAAGAAAAGAAAGGGCCGTCTGTGAGTTCGCACACACGAACCGGTAGTCACCGGCGCCGCACGGCAGGGGTGGCCGCGGTCGCCGTCCTGGCCGCAACCGCACTGACCGGTTGCTCCGAGGAGGCGAAGCTCGGGTGGATGCCCACCGAGCGGGGCACCACCGACAACGCCGATATGATCCTCGACCTGTGGATCGGGTCCTGGATCGCGGCTCTCGTCATCGGCCTGGCCGTCTGGGCGCTCATGCTGTGGTGCATCATCGCCTACCGCCGCCGCAGGTACGAGACCGGCTACCCGCGGCAGGTCGCCTACCATGCGCCGCTCGAGGTGTTCTACACCCTGGTCCCCATCGCCATCGTGGGCTCCCTCTTCTTCTTCACGGTCCGCACCCAGGCCGCGATCACCACCCCGCACGAGAACCCGGACGTCGTCGTCCAGGTGTACGGCAAGCAGTGGGCCTGGGACTTCAACTACCTCACGGACGACGTCTGGGACACCGGCATCCAGGGCCACCTGGACGGCGAGGAGGGCGTGCCCGAACGGGTGCCCACCCTGTACCTGCCCGTCGACAGCGACGTCGAGCTCCAGGTGACCTCCCGCGACGTGATCCACTCCTTCTGGGTCCCCGCGTTCCTCGAGAAGGCGGACATGTTCCCCGGGCGCACCAACACCATCAGCATCACCACGGGTCGGGAAGGCGAGTTCTTCGGCAAGTGCGCCGAGTTCTGCGGCGAGTACCACTCCGAGATGCTCTTCAACGTCAACGTGGTCAGCCAGGCCGAGTACGACGCCCACATCCGGTCCCTGCGCGACGCCGGCCAGACCGGGGAGCTGGGTGCGGAGCTCAACCGTGACTCCTATCCGGACCCGGGGGAGGAGTACGTGACCGAGCCCGGCTCGGCCGGGGACTTCCCGGACGTCGACCAGCCGAACAACCTGTCTTCGAACAACTAAGGAGTACCGGTGTCCACTCTCGAGTATTCACGGGACGAGGCAGCCACAGTCGCCCCGCGCGTGGTGCCCCGGTCCAAGGGGCGGATGGTCGTCAACTGGATCACGTCCACCGACCACAAGACGATCGGGTACATGTACCTGATCTCGTCCTTCGTCTTCTTCTGCCTGGCGGGCCTCATGGCCCTGCTGATCCGCGCCGAGCTCTTCGAGCCGGGCATGCAGATCCTGGAGACGAAGGAGCAGTACAACCAGCTGTTCACCATGCACGGCACGCTGATGCTGCTGATGTTCGGCACCCCGTTGTTCGTCGGCTTCGCCAACGTCATCGTCCCCCTGCAGATCGGCGCCCCCGACGTCGCCTTCCCGCGCCTGAACGCCCTGGCGTTCTGGTTCTTCCTGTTCGGCTCGCTCATCGCGACCGCCGGGTTCATCACCCCGCAGGGCGCCGCCTCCTTCGGCTGGTACGCGTACACCCCGCTCTCGAACTCCTCCTTCACCCCGGGCGCCGGCGGTGACCTCTGGGTGTTCGGCCTGGCGCTGTCCGGCTTCGGCACGATCATGGGCGGCGTCAACTTCATCACCACGATCATCTCGATGCGCGCCCCGGGCATGACCGTGTGGCGGATGGGCCTGTTCACCTGGAACACGCTGATCACCTCGCTGCTGGTCATCATGGTGTTCCCCCCGCTGGCCGCGGCCCTCTTCGCCCTGGGCATGGACCGCACCCTCGGCGGGCACATCTTCGACCCGGCCAACGGCGGCGCGGTGCTGTGGCAGCACCTGTTCTGGTTCTTCGGCCACCCCGAGGTCTACGTTCTGGCGCTGCCGTTCTTCGGCATCGTCTCGGAGATCATCCCCGTGTTCTCCCGCAAGCCGCTGTTCGGCTACAAGGGCCTCGTCTTCGCGACCATCACCATCGCGGCTTTGTCCGTGACGGTGTGGGCCCACCACATGTACGTGACCGGCGCGGTGATGCTCAGCTTCTTCGCGTTCATGACGATGATGATCGCCGTGCCCACCGGGGTGAAGTTCTTCAACTGGATCGGCACCATGTGGCAGGGCTCGATCACCTTCGAGACCCCCATGCTGTGGGTGCTCGGCTTCATGTTCACCTTCCTCTTCGGAGGCCTGACCGGCGTGATCCTCGCGTCCCCGCCACTGGACTTCCACCTCAACGACTCCTACTTCGTGGTGGCTCACTTCCACTACGTGGTGTTCGGCACCATCGTGTTCGCCATGTTCGCCGGCTTCTTCTTCTGGTGGCCGAAGTTCACGGGCTACATGCTCAACGAGCGGCTCGGCAAGATCCAGTTCTGGCTGCTGTTCCTGGGCTTCCACATGACCTTCCTCATCCAGCACTGGCTGGGCGTGGACGGGATGCCGCGTCGCTACGCGGACTACCTGCCCGAGGACGGCTTCACCTGGATGCACCAGATCTCCACCGTCGGGGCCATGCTCACCGGTGTGTCGATGATCCCGTTCTTCTGGAACGTCTACATCACCCACCGCAACGGCAAGAAGGTCGAGGTCGACGACCCGTGGGGCTTCGGCGGCTCGCTCGAGTGGGCGACGTCCTGCCCGCCCCCGCGGCACAACTTCACCTCGCTCCCGCGCATCCGCTCCGAGCGCCCGGCGCTCGACCTGCACCACCCGGAGCTGGCGGCGGAGTCCCCGCAGCAGTCCCCGGTCGACGACGGCGCCATCGCCACACGGAAGGGCTGAGCATGAAACTGTCCATCAACCTGTTCCTGCTCCTCGGCGTGTTCTGCTTCATCGCCGCCACGGTGTACGGCTTCCTGACGCGCTTCCAGGAGCTCGTGGGGTTCCCCGGACTGCTGGGCGTCGGCGCCATGTCCTTCATGCTGGCGGTCTACCTGTGGCTCGTGGACCGCAACACCGGGGGCGTCCTGCCCGAGGACAAGCTCGACGGTGAGATCGTCGAGTCGGCCGGCGAGTACGGGCACTTCTCCCCGTGGAGCTGGTGGCCCCTGCTGCTCGGCGTCGGCTGCGCCCTGGCGTTCATCAGCATGGCGATCGACTGGTGGATCCTGATGCTCGCAGCCCCCGTGGCGCTGATGGGTCTGGTCGGTCTGATCTTCGAGCACTCCCGCGGCGAGCACGCCCACTGACCGTCGGCATTCCGCGTCATCGCGCCGAGAGGCCCCGGACACCCACGGTGTCCGGGGCCTCTCCCGTGTCCGGTCCACCGCTGGTCCGACCCGACCGAGGTCCCCGGGCCGTGTCTTCCCATGGGCGCACTCCAGGGGAGCATGCTTCCTCCGGACAGTCCGTCTGTCGGCGTGGGGGCGTCGTGAACCGCCGTGAGGATGAGGAATGTGATCGAGGTCGAGGCGACGTTCCTCCCTGAGCTGTCCATGGTGGAACGTATACAGCCGCACAGCGCCGTCACCGGTGTGACGATGTCCGAGGAGGTGGGTCAGGTGCAGTGCGTGGCCGGGCCGTCGGTGACGATCCCCTGCACCGCTGGACGCGCGCGGATCGCGCAACTGTTCTCGGACGCCACCGGGCCCCTTGTCCTGCCTTGCGCGGGGGAGACGCAGAGCTACCCGGACGACCCCTGACCCCGGAGCAGCTGTGGAGTGAGCTGGTCGACGATCTGGATTCGTATCTCGAGCACCTTTCGCACGCCGACCCGCACCTGCGGCTGGTGGGGGTTCACCGGGACGGGCGGATCGCACGCATCCAGGTCACCAACGACGCGCGGGATCGCACCTCCGGGGTACCTTTCGACAGCCGCGAGATGCCGGCGGCGCTCACAACCGACATCGCGGCCGCCTTCCGGGCGGCATCGGGACCGTGGCAGACGTCCGTCGCCACCCTCGGTCTGTCGACGTCTCGGGCGAGCCGGGGGAGCATTCCGAGGGCTTCGCGCGTGACAGCGACGCCCGCAGCACGGTCCCGCCCCGGGCGGTCGAGGCCGGCTCGTCAGAGCAGAAGACCAGTCCTCGCCACTGCACGGGGATGACGGACCACTCCACGACGCTGCGGCCCTGGTGATCGTGCGCGGCGAGGGCCGGCGGCCGATCGCCGGGGGAGTCGCGTCGCCGCAATGCTCGCCCTGACCGCCGGTACCGGAATGACCGCGGTGATGCCGCAGAACTGCGCGTGAGCGCGGACTGCCCGGTAGGAGCAGGCCTTGTCGGTCTGAAGTCGTTGAGGGCGTGCACCCCGGGCTCACGGATCCGGCGTGACTCACGAGCAGGCGGGACATGAGGTGCGGCGACATCGGGGTGTCCCCGCCGTGCTGCGGGCCACGAGCGCCACCCGGGGCTAGCCTGTCTTTATCGACCAGGGGGCGGAGCCTGGTGGCAAGCCCACGCCGGGAACGGTCGATGGCGTGACCGGCAGCCGGCTCGGGGCACAGATTTGGACGGTTCGACACCTCCCCCTGTGCGACGGATGGGGTCGATGGCGTGCTGGTGGGCACGGGCGATTGTCGAGTCCACCGGGACGGCCCCGTCGATCGGTTTTCTTGGTCGGCCGCGGCCCGAAGAGGGCGGTTCATCGGCTCGAGCCGGAGACGGACAAGGGGCAGTTGGTGGGAGGCGTGAAGCTCCCACTGGCGTTGGCGGAGCTGGGACTGAGCGAGGAGTACGAGGTCGTGGTGCACCCCAGTCTCGCGGGCCACGGACCGACGTCGTTCGCGGGGCTGTCGACGCACAGTGGGGAGCGGGTCGACACGCGACAGGGCCCCGAGAGGAGTTCCTCTCGGGGCCCTGTCAGGCGGGAACGGAACTCAGCGAACGAGTTCCCGGTCCTGGGGACCGGCCGTCACGGCCTCCGCCTCGTGGTGGTGGTGCGCCGCCTCGAGCTCCGCCGGGGTGACGGGAGCGACGCGGTCCTCGAAGAAGAACCGGCTGACCCGCTCACGGGCCTTCTCGATGCCCGTGATCTTGCCCTTGCCGTTCGGCTGGGCCGGCAGTACGTCGTAGTCCGGCATGGCGACCAGTCGGTAGCGCTTGTACTCGTCGAGCGGCTCGTGCACCTCGATGTACTCGCCGTGCGGCAGCTGCTGGACCCGGCCGGTCTCGCGACCGTGCAGCACGATCTCGCGGTCCTTGCGCTGGAGGGCCAGGCAGATGCGACGGGTGATGATGAACCCGAGGATCGGTGCGAGGAAGTACGCGGCCCGCAACCAGTAGATGATGTCGTTGAGCGAAATGTTGAAGTGGGTCGCGATGAGGTCACCGCTGGCCGCGACGAGCATGACGGTGTAGAACGTCACACCGGCCACGCCCATGGCGGTGCGGAAGGGAGCGTTGCGCGGGCGGTCCAGGATGTGGTGCTCTCGGTCGTCCTTCGTGACCCAGCGCTCGATCCACGGCCAGGCGGCCATGAGCCCGAACAGGACCATGATCGGCATCATGGGCAGCAGGACGTTCATGGGGATCGACATGCCCCAGAAGTCCCACTCCCAGTTGAACGGCCAGGTGCCGGGCATCAGGCGCACGGCCCCGTCGGTGAAGCCCATGTACCAGTCGGGCTGGGATCCGGCCTGCACCGGCGAGGGGTCGTACGGGCCGTAGTTCCAGATCGCGTTGATGGTGGTGGTGGCCGCCATCAGCGCCATGATCCCGAACACGATGAAGAAGAAGCCGCCCGCCTTGGCCGCGTAGATCGGGCCGACGGGGAAGCCGACGACGTTGTTCTCGGTGCGGCCCGGGCCGGGGAACTGGGTGTGCTTGTGCACGACGACCATGAACAGGTGCACCACGATCAGCCCGAGGATCGCCGCGGGGATCAGCAGCACGTGGATGATGTAGAGCCGCGCGATGATGTCGTGTCCCGGGAACTCACCGCCGAACAGGAACATCGACATGTAGGCACCCACGAGCGGGATCGCCTTGAGGATCGCGTCGGCGATCCGCAGGCCGTTGCCGGAGAGGACGTCGTCCGGCAGGGAGTAGCCGGAGAAGCCCGCGACGATGGCCAGCAGGAAGAGCCCGACACCGACGAGCCAGTTCAGCTCGCGGGGGCGCCGGAACGCGCCGGTGAAGAACACTCGAAGCATGTGCACGGCCACGGCGGCGGCGAACACCAGCGCGGACCAGTGGTGGATCTGGCGCAGGAACAGCCCACCGCGGATGTCGAAGGAGATGTCGAGGGAGGACGCGTAGGCCGCGGACATCTCGACGCCCTGCATGGGCACGTACGACCCCTCGTACTCGAGCGCGGCCATGGACGGCTCGAACCAGAGCGCCAGGAACGTGCCCGAGAGCAGCAGGATGACGAAGGTGTACAGCGCCACCTCGCCGAACATGAAGGACCAGTGGTCCGGGAAGATCTTCCGGCCGAACTCCTTGACCATCGGCGACATCCCGACCCGGGTGTCGACGAAGTTCGCGATCCGGCCGGTACCGGTCTGCGGCTTGTAGTCAAAATCAGTGGACGTGGACATCAGTTCGCCTCACCCTGCATCTCTTCGACATGGGTCCCCCGCTGGGAGTAGGTCGGGCCGACCGGCTCCAGGAAGTCGCTGCGGGCCACGAGGTAGCCCTCGTCGTCCACGGTGATCGGCAGCTGGGGGAGGGGCCGGGCAGCCGGCCCGAAGATGACCTCGCACTCGTTGGCGAGGTCGAACGTGGACTGGTGGCACGGGCACAGCAGGTGGTGCGTCTGCTGCTCGTAGAGCGCCACCGGGCAGCCGACGTGGGTGCAGACCTTCGAGTAGGCGAAGATGCCGTCGACGTTCCAGTCGGCCTTCTCCGGAGAGACGTTGACGGTCTCCGGGTCGAGGCGCATGAGCAGGACCACGGCCTTGGCCTTCTCGTCCAGGTAGCCCTCGTTGTGCCCGATCGCGCTCAGGTTCTCCGGCACGACGTGGAAGGTGGAGCCCAGCGTGACGTCCGACGCCTTGATGGGAGTGCCGGAGGGGTCACGCACCAGGCGGATCCCCTCGTCCCACAGGGTCTCCTTGAGGACGTCGAGGTCCGTCGGACCCAGGTCCTTGAGCAGCCCGACGAATGGCAGGGGAGCGAGGACGGCCGCGCCGATGAGGGTGTTGCGCAGCAGCGGGCGGCGCTTGATGCCGGACTCGTCGTAGATCGTGGTGAGGATGCTCTGGGCCTCGGCGCGCTGCTCCTCGGTGCGCACCGCGTGCCGGCTCTCGACCAGCTCGTGGTCCGGCATGAGGGTACGGGCCCAATGCACGACGCCGAGGCCGATGCCGAACATGCCGAGCGCGATACCCAGCCCCAGGAGGAG
Source organism: Kocuria sabuli (assembly GCF_040981185.1). Classification (NCBI taxonomy): domain Bacteria; kingdom Bacillati; phylum Actinomycetota; class Actinomycetes; order Micrococcales; family Micrococcaceae; genus Kocuria; species Kocuria sabuli. The sequence goes on along the minus strand of NZ_JAVHZE010000010.1, from coordinate 10,621 downwards.
GTTCTGCACCTGCAGCGCCCGGGTCGGCGCCGTGTTCGTGACGTCGTAGATCGGGCCGTCGACGCGGATGCCGAAGTAGCCGACGAAGAACAGGATCGACCCGAGGATCGAGATCAGGAACAGCAGGACGACCTGCCGTTCGGCACGCTTGGCCGCCTGGGCGTCGACATCCGTCAGACGGGGGCGGTGCGGGGGCAGCCCGGGGTCGGGAAAACGCTCCATCGCCGTGGTGCCCGTGGTGGCAACTGTTCCCGACTCGTGGGGAGTGCCGTCACTGTGGCTTCCCATGTGGTCCCTCATTCTTCTCTTGGTGCAGTTGATCGTAGCGAGTGGGTCCGACATCTGCTGTCGGCGCGGCGCAGTGTCAGGCGGAGCGCGAGGTGAGCCAGATGGTGAACCCGATGATGACGGCGAGGCCGATGGTCCAGACGAACAGGCCCTCCGAGACGGGGCCGAGCGCACCCAGGCCGAAGCCGCCCGGGTTGGGGCTCTGCTCGAGGGTCTTCAGGTACGTGATGACGTCGCGCTTCTCCTCGGGGGTGATGTTCGCGTCGTTGAACACGGGCATGTTCTGCGGGCCGGTCTGCATGGCCTCGTAGATGTGCCCCTCCTCGACGCCCATTAGGGACGGGGCGTACTTGCCGCGGGTCAGGGCGCCGCCGGCGCCGGCGGCGTTGTGGCACATCGCGCAGTTGGCGAGGAAGACCTTCGCGCCGTTGGCGGCGTCGCCCTGGGTGACGTCCAGGTACTCCGCCTCCGGCAGGGCCGGGCCGGGGCCGAAGGTGGCCACGTAGCCGGCCATCTGGGCGACTTCCTCGGGGTTGAACTGGGGGGCCTTCTGCGGTGCCTGCGGGCCGTTGGCCTGCATGGGCATGCGCCCGGTGCCCACCTGGAAGTCGACCGCGGCCGCGCCGACGCCGACCAGCGACGGCCCGGACGGGGTTCCCGCCCCGTCGAGACCGTGACAGGTCGAACAGTTCGCGATGAACAGCTTTTCGCCCGCTTCGAGGTCCTGGGCCGAGTAGGACTCGGTCTGGGCCTTGGCCTCGTTGGTGGTGGTGGCGACTGCATAGAGACCACCGCTGAGGAGCAGGGCCAGGACCATCAGTACGAGGACTGCTAGAGGGTGGCGCCGCTGTTGCGAAAGTGCCTTCACGTCAAACGTTCCTTTAACTCGGTGCTGCGTTGGTTTGCTGGGGCGTCCCCGGGACGGCGCGGGCTACTTCAGGAAGTAGACCACGAGGAAGAGGACGATCCAGACGACGTCCACGAAGTGCCAGTAGTAGGACACCACGATGGCCGACGTGGCCTCGTAGTGCCCGAAACGCTTGGCCACGAAGGCGCGACCCATGATGAACAAGAAGGCGATGAGGCCGCCGGTCACGTGCAGGGCGTGGAAGCCCGTGGTGATGTAGAAGGCGGAGCCGTACGAGTTGGCCGGGATGCTGATGCCGTGCGCGACCAGCTCGGCGTACTCGAAGGACTGCACGGCCACGAAGATGGCGCCCATGATGAACGTGAGGGCGAACCACTCGACCATGCCCCACCGGCGCACGTCGAAGACGCCGCCCGCGCGGCGGGGCTGGAGCCGCTCGGCCGCGAAGACGCCGAACTGGCACGTCACCGAGCTCGACACCAGGATGATCGTGTTGATGAGGGCCAGCGGGATGTTCAGCTTGGCAGACTCCTCCGCCCACAGCTCCGGAGAGGTGGAGCGCAGGGTGAAGTACATGGCGAAGAGGCCGGCGAAGAACATCAGCTCGGAGGAGAGCCACACGATGGTGCCCACCGAGGTGAGGTTGGGCCGGTTGATCGACCCGCCTAGCGGCTTGGCTGGGGTATGGGTTGCAGTCGTCACAGAGACATTATGTCGCCAAAACTGCCGGTGGACCAACCAGGATCCGATCGGGCGGTTCGCGTGTCCCGATGCTCGTCCTTGCCCGTGACCAGGCTCGCCGGCGCCGCACCGCTCCGGGGCGCGGAGAAGAGGGTCCGGACCGCGACCCCGGCTCCGGGTTGTGGCATGTATCACACCGACTGCGAGCGACTTCGGCCGGGCGTCACGCGAGCGTTCCGACGTCCGCGAGGCCGGGCGATACGATCGGGAGCGTGAACACGACGACTCCGACGACCGCACCGCACTTCGAGTGGCCCGAGCTGATCACCGCGCTGATCTCGGGGGCCGACCTGACCCGGGAGCAGGCGTACTGGGCCATGGACACCCTCATGTCCGGGGAGGTGCCGGACGTGGTCATCGCGGGTTTCCTCGTCGCCCTGCGGGCCAAGGGTGAGACGGTCGAGGAGCTCACCGGCCTGGCGGACGCCATGGTCGGCCGTGCGCGGCCGGCGGACGTCCCCGGGCCTGCTCTGGACATCGTCGGCACCGGTGGTGACCGGTTGTCCAGCGTGAACATCTCCACGATGTCCGCGCTGGTCTGCGCCGGCGCGGGCGCCAAGGTCGTCAAGCACGGCAACCGCGCGTCGTCGTCGAAGTCCGGGTCCGCGGATGTCCTCGAGGCGCTCGGCGTCCGCCTGGACCAGCCGGTCGAGCTGGTGGAGTCCGCGGCGCAGCACGTCGGCATCACCTTCCTGTTCGCCCAGACCTTCCACCCGTCGATGCGGTTCGTGGCCGCCGCGCGCGCGCAGCTTCGCGTGGCCACGACCTTCAACGTCCTCGGACCCATGACGAATCCGGCGCGGGTCGAGGCGTCGGCGATCGGCGTGGCCGACCGCTCTCTGGCCCCGCTGATCGCCGGGGTCTTCGCGGCCCGCGGGCATCGCGCCCTCGTCTTCCGCGGCGGCGACGGTCTGGACGAGCTGACCGTCACGGCGCCCTCCGAGGTCTGGGAGGTGCGCGGCGGCACGGTCGAGCGGCACGACGTCGAGCCTCTGGACCACGGCATGCCGCGAGCCCGCATCGAGGACCTACGCGGCCAGGACGCGCAGTACAATGCCCGGGTCGTCGAACAGGTGCTGGCGGGGGAGAAGGGGCACGTGCGCAATGCCGTCCTGCTCAACTCGGCCGCGGGCCTGATGGCCTACGAGCCGACGGCGGACGGTTCCTTCGACGACCGCATGGCCGCCGCGGTCCGCCGGGCCGAGGAGGCCATCGACAGCGGCGCGGCGCGCGACGTCCTGGACCGCTGGATCGCCCACACGACCCGCTGAGCGCAGCCCGTCGGACAGGACCGACGACGACGGAGGCCGGTGAGCAGCCCGCTCACCGGCCTCCTGCTGTCCCGGGGTGCACCGCGCCGCGACCGACCGGGTCCCTCAGTCGATGCCGAGTGAGAACGCGGCCTCGAGGTCGTGCTTGCTGTAGGTGCGGAAGGCGATGTTGGTGTTCGTGCCCACGACGCCGTCGACCTTGGAGAGCCGGTCGGCGATGACGTCCGCGAGATCCTCGTGCCGATGGACGCGCACCATGGCGATCAGGTCCCAGTCGCCGGTCACGGAGTACACCTCGCTGATGCCGGCGATGCCGGAGATCTCTTCGGCGACCTCGGGGATCCTGTCGGCGGAGGTCTTGATGAGGACGATGGCAGTGAGCATGGGAGGCCTTTCTCGGGACGGAGCCGGCCGGGGCCGGGGGGGGGGGAACGGGACGGTCAGCCGGTACGACGACGGGATCGGGCCGCGCGCACCAGGAGCGCCAGGCAGCGGGGACCCAGGAGGAAGACGGCGAGCACCACGAGCGTCACGAGCACGAAGCTGGGCGCCGTGCCCTCTCCGACGAGCACCCGCAGGCCCATTCCGACGGCCACGGTGGTCAGCCACAGGGCGATTCCCCGCGGCCACGGGGCGAAAGGAGCTCGGTGCACCTGCCAGGCGGCCCAGCCCAGAAGAAGTCCGGCGAGGAACGGCCAGGCCGTCTCCAGCACGCCGGCCGGGTCCAGGGCATGGGCATTGCGGCCGAGGCTCGCGAACAGGAGGACGAGGAGCACATCGACGGTCAGGGCGGCGGGCCAGGTGGTCGAGCGGGCCCTGATCCGAGCGGACGACGGGGCGGAGGGGGCCGAGATGGGCATATTGGCAGTCTAGTGGGGTGCGGGAAGGCCCGGCCGGAGGTCTCGGTGCCGGGTGCGTGCGGGCCGCGGAAGAGGTGGTTTGGTCACTGTGGGGTGGGGCGTTGTTCGTAGGCTTCGGGGACGGATGCGCGGAGGGGTCCGAAGCCCGAGAGCTCGGTGAAGGAGCAGTTGCGGGCCGGCTTGTGCCTGGCTGGTATCTTGCCGGTGCTGTCGCGGGTGATGGAGAGCTCCGTGATGGCTTTTCTGTGCTCCCTGGCGTTGAGTTTCGTGGTCTCGGGGCTGTGGCGGCAACGGACGCTTCTGCGGCGGGCCGCGGATCCATGGGGTGATCGGGAACCGCCTGCGGCGTAGTCCATCGGGCCTGTGGCGGAGTGGTTGCGGTGCTGGCGGTGACGCTGATGGGCGCGGGTCTGGCCGTGGTGTTGTTCGTGGCTGTGCTGGCCGGTGTTCCCACTGTTCGTGCCGGGCTGGTTGGGTGTCCCACTGGTGGGCCCGGTGTGGTGGCCGCGGCGCTGGGGGTGTGCTGGTGGTGGTGGTGGTGTGGGGGTGGTTGCCCCCTGCTGGTTGGAGTGGTCCTGAGCATGTGGGGCTGCCGGTCCTGGCCCGGGGGGGCTGGTCGGGGGTCTGCTGGCGATCGCTCTGGCCGGGGCGTTCACCGGGGGCTGGGTGGATACTTGGGTCGTGGCCGGGCGCTGCCGGGTCCGGATCACGGCCGCGGTCCTGCCCCGGGGCGCTGCCCTAGGGCGCTGGATCGGGGTGGGACGCTTCGCGTTGGTTGTTGTCGGGCTCGCCGGTGGAGCGGTGCCTGTGGAGGAGGTCTTCGTGATTCCTGGGCTGGGCTGGGCCCTGTGGGGGGTGGCTTCCGGGACATTCCTGTCCTGCAGGGTGGTGTGCTGGTGTTCCTGGTCCTGGTCGGGGTCTGTGGTGGGTTGGCGGCGGTGGTCCGTGGGCATCTGGTGGGCCCGTCCGCTCGCACGGGGGACTTGCCCGTGCCTGGTCCCTTAATCAGCCGGGGATGGTTGTGGTGGGAGGTTCCGGTGCGCTCGGGGGTCGTGTTGTTGATCTTGATCGGGGCCGGGTGGTTCCGGGACTCCTATACCTGCGTTCGGGTGTGGTTGGAAGCGCCCTCGGTGGCGTGACCGTTGGGGGCGGATGCTTTCCGGGGGGTGTGTGCTGGCCCGGGGTGGGCCATGGTGCGGTGGATACCTTGGGGCTGGTCCTGGTGGTCGCGGCGTGGCTGGTGATCGGTGTGGTCCTGGGACTCAGCGGGGTGTGGTCCACCGGGCCGGTGGAGGTTCCCACCGCGGCCCCACCGATCATCGCCGGCATCCGGGTGGGGGTCGTGGCCGGTCCCTTGGCGGCTGGGGCCGTCATGCTGGTGAGCTGGGCGCGGTTGCCCGCTCACATCGCCGCGCTGGTCGCCGAGATCTCCGCCGGGCCCGATGTGCGGGTGCTGCCTCTGTTGGGCGTGGGCCGGGTTCGGGTGCTGGTCGGGACGGTCCTGCCCACCTTGTGGCCCGAGGTGGCCCGTCGTGCCGTGCTGCCTCTGCTCGGCACGGCTGTGGCCATCGCCGGTCTCGGGTGCCTGGGCCCGCAGCCGGCAGCCCCCGGCGCCGGAGTGGGGGCTGCTGGGCGAGGGCATCCACTACGTCGAACGCGCCCGGTGGGCGGTGGGTGGTCTCGCTGCGGCCTTGGTGCTGGCCTCGGTGCTGGTGGTCTCGCTCTCCCGCGCCGAGACCGCCCGCCGGCCGGTTCCCGTACCGGACTTCCGGTTCCCGTACCGGACTTCCGGTTCCCGTACCGGACTTCCGGTTCCCGTACCGGACTTCCGGTTCCCGTACCGGATTCCCCGGCGCCGGTCGTCAGGTCGCCTCCGGAGGCTTTGGCCGGTCGTTGAGTCCAGCACCTACCAGTGGGTGGGGTCGTGCCGGGCTTCCGGTGCGAGCCCGTGCCTCTGGCCCATGGGTGCTTCAGGTCTGCGCAGAGGGCCCTGGTGCCAGCCCGATCGGTGTTGTTGCTGACCCGCCCCGGGCTCAGCTCTGGGGTGTCTTGGTGCGGGGTGCTCCTCGTGGATCACGAAGGGCGGTGGGGGTGGTGAGGTCGTGTCCGGTGGTGTGGGCCGGTGGTGGTTTGTGTCGGCGCTTGCCGGGTGCGGGCACCCCACGGTGGTGAGTGGTGTGTGGTGCCCCTTGTGTGGGAGGTGTGGTGGTGTCGCGGGCTGGTGGTTGCGGGTTGGGGTGGACCAGTGGGTGCGGGAGGACTCGAAGAGGTGTATCAGCCCTGCGCCCACGGGGGGCGGGTGCGCTCGCGGTCTCAGTGCTGGGTCAGGCGTTGTCGTAGTCCGGTGCGGGGGGTGTCGAATCGGTCGGGGTCCAGGGATCCCGGGCGGGCAGCCTCATCGGATCTGCGGGGTGGCGGTCTGGTCCGGGGACAGTGGGGTGGTCCGGGCGGACCGGGATCCGTGTGGTCTGCTCGCTGAGCTCGCTGAGCTCGGCGTGGTGCTCCGCGAGCTTCCCGTGGTGCTGGTGGAGCCGGTCGAGGGTGTTCTCGGCCCCGGTACGGGGGTCTTCTGCGCGCTCTGCCGAGCCTCGCCCAGTTCCTCCTGCCGGGATCCCAGGGCGGCAGTGGCCAGTAGGTCGTTGTCGGCCAGTTCCGGGGGTCGTGGGTCCTTCACCGGCTGGATCCGGTGTTCCACCTCGTCCGCCTCGTCCCTCTCGTCCCTCTCGGGGGAGGGTCACTGCGTGTCCTGGGGGTGCTGCTCGGCCTGTGCGCGCGCTCGCGGCCGGGTCGGTTGCTCGGTGAGCTGGGTCTGGTGGTGGGCCCAGCGGTGGGCTTGGTGGCCCAGGGGGTGCTGTTGCTCGGTGCGCTCTTGGTGCCGGAGGGTGCGCGAGAAGCCGATGACGGATCTCTGGTCGCGGTTCCAGCTGCGGGAACCGCGCTGATCGTGGTGGGTCTGGTGGTGGTGGGTCTGGTGGTGCACGGTGATCTGTCGATCGGTGTCTTCGCGCTCCTCGGGGTGGCCCACGCGCAGCGCGTCGGTGTCCGGGGGACCGGGCGCGGGCCTGGACCCAGCCGCTGATGGGGGTCCTGGCCGATGAGCTGGTCCGAGATCCGGTGCCGGTCCGCGTGTAGCTGCCGGTGAGGGGCCCGGTGTGGAAGGCCACGCGCACGGGCAGCTCCACCGGGGTCGATGCTTCGGCTGGAGTCCTTCGGGCGGTGTTCGTCGATCAGCAAGCATGGTGGCCGGTAAGGCGGAGGTGAGCTCCACTGTCCGGCGCTGCTGCTGTTGTTCTGGCGCTCCTGCTGTTGTTCCGGGGGCAGGTCGATCGGTTTCCCGTGGAAGGGCCGTTGCTGGGCGGGGATGCCGGTGGCTTCGGTGATCTGCTGCCGCACCTGGGGGGATGAGGGAGGGGGCCGGCCTTGGCCGGGTGGCCCGGGGGCGTCTGTTCGTCCTGGAGCTGCCGGATCTTTTCCTCCAGTGGGTACAACCCGTGCTGGGCGGGGCCTGGGACTGGTCCTCCAGCCGCTGAAGGGCGGGATCGAGGCGATTCTGGAAGGTGCCGGTGGTGGTGGCGGTGTTCTGGTGGGCCGGGGCGGATGAGCACCTGCAGCGCCCGCGCTGCCCGGGTTCCCTCCCCGTGGTCCTGCCGGGTCTGCCAGGTGGTGTGGAGATGTTCCAGGCGGTCTCTGCGGTGCTCGCGCAGCGGGTGCTCGACGGCGCCCAGGTCCTCCTGGGCCCGGGGGGAGCCCACCACGGGCCTCGCGCACCTGCTGCCGGGTCTGCTCCTGCTGCTGGGTCTGCTCCTGCTGCTGGGTCTGCTCCTGCTGCTGGGTCTGCTCCTGCTGCTGGGTCTGCTCCTGCTGCTGGGTCTGGCGCACCTGCTGCTGGACACTGCGGTGTCCAGCAGTGCCCGTTCGGTGCGGTACTGCCACAGCACAAAACGGGGGTGTCCCCGCCTTGGTGCGCCCTCGTTCAGGTGTCGATCGCCTCCGCCTGCTCGTGGGTCTGCTGGTCGTTGTGCTGCAGGCCCGGGGAGGGCCTCCCGGGCCCGGACCTGCTGTGTCTCCGTGTCCAGGCCGGGGCAGGAGGCGTGGCGGTCTTCGAAGTGCTGGAGCCGGTGCTCGGCGCGGGCGTCGGTGGCCGGGCCGGGGCAGGACCCTCCTGTTGGAGAGGCTCTCCCCGGTCTCCGTCTGCTGATCGGCCTGGGGGCGCATCAGCAGGCTCAGAGCCTGCTCCCCGTCCCCGTCGGCGCCGATGCCCAGGCCCCGGGGGTGCAGCCTCGGGGCGAAGGAAGCGGGCGGGTGAAGCGTCGGTGTCCCAGACTCCCACCCCGGGCGGCTGGGTCTGCAGCGCCTGGGTGTCGCACCTGGTGGGGTCCGGCCCGCCAGGTGCGGCGGCTCCACGGCACCGTCGCCGGTGGTCGTCTTCAGGGTGATCCCCGGTGCGCGTGGCCCCGCCGGGGGAGCAAGCACAGGCACAGGGCGGTGCAGCGGCGCCCAGGTCGTTGACGAAGGTCATGGCCAGCCCCGGTGGGCTGGTCGCGCTCCCGCAGCAGCTCGTGGCGCAGCAGCTCGTGGCGCAGCAGCTCGTGGCGCAGCAGCTCGTGGCGCAGCAGCTCGTGGTGCAGCAGTTCGGTGCCGGGCGGGCGGGTCGAAGTCGTCCTCACCGATCCGGCGTTCCTTCCTGGCGGAGGTCCTGAAGAATCCGCCGGTGCACCGCCACAGAGGGCTCCTCCACCGGCTGGACGCCACCGGGCAGCTGCTCGATCCGATCCACCACATCGGCATACCCGTCCCCCCCATCCGCTCCTCACCAGCCCGTAACACCTCACGCCCGGCCGGTCCAGCGCTCGCGCTCGCCGGCAGGCCGGGCGAGTTGATGGTCCAGGCCACGGATGCGGTCCTCCCGGTCCGGGGTGGGCTCCCATGGCCTCGTGGCCGGACCGTGTCCAGAATGGTGGACAGGGGCTCGCTGATCAGCGCCCGGTGGTGGCTCAGGCCCTCCCCCCGGTCAGCGCCTCCCCAGCAGGGGAGCTCCACGAGTGCTCCTCCTCGTCGGTGTCCCCGTCATCGGGGGAGAGCCACGGATCCTTCATCCACCGCCGGCACAAGCTGCGCCCGGTCTGCCCCGCGGGGACAACCTCCACCCCGGGCCCAGCTCCGCCAGGTAGGTCTCTACCGGGGTGGGCAGCAGCTGGGCGGGGATGTTCCTGCGGTGCTGCCCGAAGGAGGACCGCAAGACGGTCAGCACGAACGGGGCCCCCGTGCCCCTCCCACAGCCCCAGCGTGGGCCTGCCCCGGGCTTGACGGGCCCGGGCGAACTCATCGTGGAGAGAACCCACGACGACGCCCCCGCCGGTACACCGCACCACCAGGGGCGGGCCTGGCTGAGGGCAGCTGCGACCTCCCGATGCGCCCGGCCGGGCAGCGCGGGCGCCGAGGAGAACCGGGCGAGGAAAAAAGTGAGGTGCACACGCGGGATCGCTGTCCATCGCACAGGGCCACCAGAGGACACCACGACGCAACCGTCGCCGGCCCCGAGATCTCCACCGGAATCCAGCACCACCCCGGGCGGCAGGCCCCGGGCCCAGCCGATGACCCCAACCCTCCCCGGACAGCGACAGCGCAGTGACCTCCCCGCGCCGCCGAGGCCACCGACCGCTCCGCCCAGCACCGGACCCCCGATGTCGCACAACCGACCCCGGCACCATCGCCCTCACCACCCCGGCAGCGACAGCTGTGCTGGAGACCAGCAGCGTCTGCCTGCTTCGCCCCGGGCTCGCCCTGCTTCGCCCCGCGCTCGCGGGCCGGGTCACTGAGACCTGGTCTCATCACCTGGCTTGTCGAGTGGTCCCCCCCCGGTGGACCACGACGTGGGTGGGGCTGATCGGGCACCAGTGATGGAGTTCCGGAGCTGTTTCCTGCCTCCTCACCGGTGATGCTGGATCTGCTGGCAGCTGCCGTGAGCGCCGTTGGGCTGGTGCCGGTGATCGTTGGATACGGGGGAATGGTCGCTGTGGTGGCCACGGCTGTGATGGCCTCTGCGTTCTGGTGGCTGTCGTCCTTTCCGGCGGTCGTGGGCCTGGAAGCGGAGTCCGTGGCGATCCGGTACGGCCGGGATCTTCGGCCGGCCGGTTCCTTGCGCCCGGATGACCGGGGTACGGGAGAGCTCGGCCAAGGGGCTTTGTCACCGGGTGGGAGGGGGGTGTCGGTGCCAGGGGCACCGGGTGTCTGGTCGGCGGGCCCGCAGCGCGCAGAGGCGCCACGCCCAGGGCGGTGCTGGTCTTCACCGACCCACCGCATCGGTTGGTGGAGGTCCAACAGCGCATCGTGGGTCACCGGGAGGGCGATGCACCCCAGCTGTGGTTCTCAGAGCCGGTCTGAGGCCATCGGCTAGCTGCGGGTGATCCACGCGGTCGGGGATCTTCTCGAGCGAGGCGGCGGCTCATGGTCCAGTCGCAGTGGGGCTAGGGGTTCCGCCCGGGGGGGGGGGGGGGGGGGGGGGGGCGCCCCCCGGGGGAAGGACGGTGCGTGGTGACCGCATTTTAGAAAAGCGGCACAAAACGCCCTTGAGGCGCCCGCGGGGGGAGCGG
>NZ_JAVHZE010000099.1:0-548 GCF_040981185.1 Kocuria sabuli | reverse complement strand
TTTGCTAAGTACACATCGACCGGCGTCATAAACACGCTCATTCACTGGGTTGTGTTCGCTATTTGCATATACGCGTTTCACACAGGTCAGGCTCTTGGCAACTTCGCCGGGTTCGTCGTGGCGGTGTCATTCAGCTTCTTTGCAAACGCCAGGTTCACGTTTAAGTCTTCGACAACCACGATGCGCTACATGCTGTATGTAGGGTTTATGGGATCCTTGAGCGCAGCTGTTGGTTGGGCTGCCGATAAGTCCGGTATGGCTCCAATTGTGACTCTCATTCTCTTCTCCGCTATCAGTCTGGTGTGCGGCTTTATCTATTCAAAGTTCATTGTCTTTAGGGATGCGAAATGAAAATTTCTCTGGTCGTTCCGGTATTTAATGAAGAAGATGCTATTCCAATCTTCTACAAAACCGTGCGGGAGTTTGAAGAGCTACAACAGCATGAAGTAGAGATAGTCTTTATCAACGACGGCAGTAAAGATGCGACAGAATCAATAATAAATGCGCTCGCTGTGGCCGATCCGCTTGTCATTCCTCTTTCCTTTACC
>NZ_JAVHZE010000098.1:0-553 GCF_040981185.1 Kocuria sabuli | reverse complement strand
GTCCTTTTCTTGTTTGTTATTCTGCGATGACAGCATCGTCAGAGGTCAGGCGAATGTTTCCGTTGGCGGTCAATGCTGCTAGTGCTGCATTTGTTGCTGAACCCATTACGGCGCGGATTGCTTCTGGGTACACATAAATTAGGCGGTCAGCCACGATGACAGGAACATCAGAACCTGCCTCAGCGTAGGAGAGGCACAGAAGCGCATCAGTCCCAGAGGTGTAAAGCGTTCCGGTAGAGGTCACCACGGAACCTGGTTCCACAGCCTGTACGAGTGTCGCGAATACAATCGTTCTGCGGTCAAAATTGGCATATGCCGAATTTTTCACCACGTTGTTATACGTTTTTGGATAATCTTCCAGTTTCATAGTCTTGAATCTCCATTCAGGTCATCGCCAATGATGGCGTTATTATTTCTCTGGCAAATTTGCCATTGAGGGGCGAAAAGAAAGCCGCTATCAGCGACTTCGTTCACTTCGTTTTCCATACAGAAAAAGACCAAGGCGAGAATATCCCGCCTGGTGTAGGTCAGTAGTTTTCTGATGGAGAGATTT
>NZ_JAVHZE010000097.1:0-554 GCF_040981185.1 Kocuria sabuli | reverse complement strand
CGTAGGTGTCATTCGCGAGATACTCTAAGGAACTTCGCAAGTTTTCCAGGATGGCTTTGACTTTTACAGACTTGATGTTCTGTGTTTGTTTCATGATATCAAGATTTTCTTCAACTTCTTGCAATAGGTCCAACGAACCTTCTCTAGACATACTGGCTTTTCCTCTTATCGTTTTTCAACATGTTATATCTAACAATGTTTTTGTTACATACCCCATTGTTCAAAATGTGAGACTAGTAATGCAAGTTACTATTGATGGTGTCCCGTATGCACCCGCCTGCGCAATTGTATCGCGGATCGGCATTGCGATTACAACCCACAACCGGGCGGACGTTTTAAAGCGTGCTATTGAGCAGCACCAGAAGCATCTGCCAGCTGGTGCGCTGGTGGTGGTGGTCGATGATGGTTCAAAACCTGCGGCGGTAGTTCCCCACGGCGTGCAGCTGCTTCGCCATGAAACATCACTCGGCATTGTTGCTTCGAAGAACGCCAGTTTAACCGCGCTGATGGACGCCGGGTGTGAGCATATCTTTTTATGGGATGATGATGCTTAT
>NZ_JAVHZE010000096.1:0-555 GCF_040981185.1 Kocuria sabuli | reverse complement strand
ATCGCCGCAGGTGCCGCAGCCGTGATGGTGGGCTCCATGCTGGCCGGTACCGAAGAATCCCCGGGTGAAATCGAACTCTACCAGGGGCGTTCTTATAAATCCTACCGCGGTATGGGCTCCCTGGGCGCGATGTCTAAAGGTTCCTCTGACCGTTACTTCCAGACCGATAACGCTGCTGACAAACTGGTGCCGGAAGGTATTGAAGGCCGCGTGGCGTATAAAGGCCGCCTGAAAGAGATCATTCACCAGCAGATGGGCGGCCTGCGCTCCTGTATGGGGCTGACCGGCTGTGGTACCATTGACCTGCTGCGTACCAAAGCGGAATTCGTACGCATCAGCGGTGCGGGTATCCAGGAGAGCCACGTTCACGACGTGACGATCACCAAAGAGTCCCCGAACTACCGTCTGGGCTCCTGATAAATTTCCGCGCCCGGCTCAATGCCGGGCGCTTTGTTTTGTTTCACTTGCCTCGGAATTAGCGTCAATGACGGAAAACATTCATAAACATCGCATTCTCATCCTGGACTTTGGTTCTCAGTACACTCAGCTGGTGGC
>NZ_JAVHZE010000051.1:0-1101 GCF_040981185.1 Kocuria sabuli | reverse complement strand
CACCCATACGGGAGGGGGTAATAGTAATCAAGCAATAAACCACCATGCAGGAACTCCAGCAATTCGCTGCGGTCTGCAAGGAACGTTTCGGTATTGAAGCGTTTCAAATCCATATACACAAGGACGAAGGATACATGAACGCAAAGCAATGGACACCTAACCTTCACGCCCATGTAGTTTTCGATTGGACGCAGCCGAACGGGAAGAGTGTGCGTTTATCGCGTGATGACATGGCAGAACTCCAAACCATAGCATCTGAAGCACTGGGCATGGAACGTGGTGTTTCTTCTGATCGCAAACACTTATCGGCTATGCAGTACAAGACCGAATGTGCGAAAGAACAGCTTCAGGAACTATCCAACGATATATCCAGTGCGTTAGACAAGCACAAGGACGTGCAAAACCAGCTTCTTCAGCTTCAGAAAGAACTACGTTCCATTGAAACAAAGAAAAAGGTCCAAAAACTCATTTCTAAGGCTTCAGAGAAGTTTTACGGCTTGATAGGGAAAACGGTTAACGATAGGGAAAAAGATGCCTTAAAAGCCAAAATAAAGGCTTTAGAGGGGGAAAATGAACAGCTATCCGATAGACTGGGAAAGGCTATACTTGAAAAAGAGCGAAACGGCACAAAGGTATTCAAAGCCGAGAACGACAAGGAGTATTATAGACAGCAAATGGACAATGCAAGGACAACCAGTAACCGACTAAGAACGGAGAACCAAGAACTAAAGACCGAAACCAAGGAATTGAAAAAAGAACTTGGTAAGATGAAAGACTTGTTCAATTCCGAACAACTGGAGGCTTTAAGGCATCATTTCCCAAACATATCAAAAGCTATGGAAGAGGGGAAAGACCTACTCAAGCAAATCACCAGAAGCAGAGGTTTCGGCATGGGTATGTAACCCCCCCCCCGCCCCCAAAGGGGGAGCGACCAAACGGCAGCTTCACTCAATGGAGTGTTACGCCGTTCGGGTTCGGAAGAAATTTTGCAGGGTTCGAAAAACGGTTGTGTGCTTATTCGAAAAAAAGTTTATGGTGTGGGCGCTCGTCGGGACGGGTGGTCCCGCCCCTTGCCGCTGGGCGCTCCCCGACCGATGATTT
>NZ_JAVHZE010000095.1:0-557 GCF_040981185.1 Kocuria sabuli | reverse complement strand
GACCCTGAAAGGTCACGCTTCCATCGTCCTTTGCCGCGGCTGGCAATACGGCAAAAAGCGCAGTGCCGGCTATCAGCAGCGCCCGATTTATGGATTGCTGCATTGCGAACTCTCTAACGCTTGCCGGACAACGCTTCTCCGCCCGCAGGCGAAGAAGCGAGATCGGCTAACGAATCAGGAATAAACCATCTGGAACGTTGCGACGGAGGAGACGTTGCCCGGCTCGGCCGCGCCTGTGGCCACGTAATCCACGCTCAGCGGGATGATGTTTTCGCCGTTGATCAGCTTAACGTTGGAGGAGGTATCGCCAATGTTCAGCGCCTGGCCGTCCGGCCCGAACAGTTGCAGCGCAACGTTTTTGGCCGAGCCTGCGCCAGCGGTGTTCGCCAGGCTGCCTTCTACAGCAGGGTCCTGCTGGCCGTTAAAGATCACGGCGGCATTCTGGCTAACGGTGGCGTCGCAATCTTCCAGAACGATTTTAAAATCTTCTTTCTGGTTGGCCTGCATGCCGACCGTTGTCAGCTTGACGGTACGCACCTGGCTCAGGGTAACGGTCT